>JBBQPP010000046.1:0-14061 GCA_038217255.1 Bacteroidales bacterium
TTCGAAAGCAGTTTTTGTTTCTGCTCCGGCGTAAAACATTTTTATTTTATTATACGCCATCAAATTGGAGCCGCCGCGTTTTTCAGTTTTTAATTTTAACCATGCACTTTGTTCTTCGTGTATAGAATCTTCCTCCGACCAATAATTCATAAATCTGCAAAACCCCGCCTCCGGTCCATAATTGGAATGTGCAACGCGTGTATCTTTTACATTAAACGTATTATACCTATCCCAATTTTCGCTCCAACTATTTGTTATTCCAATACTCGGTGCAACGGGCATAATAGAAATAAATCCTTGTCCCCTTCCACCAAAACGATACTGCAATTTCGAACGCAAATAACCCGTAATTCTATCGCCTTCAATTTGCGAATCGCCATAGTGTAAAATGCGCATCGCCTCCGTAGTATTGCCAACAGAAGATAATGCCTTAAAAAATTTATCTAAAGCCGATTTATCATTCGGATTGTATTCAATAAAAGTTAATAAATGAATGGCAGTATCCAAAGCAACTGCTCCCGCTTTAACATAATTAGGTTGTGCGGCAATTGTATCTTCCTCTAACGCCAAATCATCTTCAACTTCAATTTCTTCTGCAATTGCAGTAATTGTAGAAATGTCGGTTTTATCCGGAGCCTCTGCAAAAACGGAATTCAAGGTTGGAAATTTTAAAGTCAATCCATCTATAATCCGAAATCCCGTTTCAGGTACAACACTGCTAACCAAGGCTAAAATGCCAAAACAGCAACCTAAAAACAATAAAATTTTAAACGGATTAAATTCCTTCATGCCTTAAAATGGTAAATCTAAGAAACGCAGTTCAGCTATAATAAGTATTGATGCCAAACTATTCCCCTTGTTGGTGTTGATAGTAGCTTTTTGCCTAAAAATCATTGAAATAAATAAAGTTTATTATCAAAACAGGGAAATACTCTGAAAAAATCAAACTTAAGGTATAGTTTTGAAGATAATCAGCTGACTAAAAAGACAAAATCATTATGAAAAATTACGGAAATAGCTGAACTAGAAAAAATGTGGGAAGAATTTGGCGACATTCCATACAATTCAGATGATGAAATTGAAGTAGATTTCTATTGGTAGGAAAAAGGAACCTATCGTTTTGATATTTGGCATTGGTTTGATGCCAATTGGAATCGCTGAATATGTAATTTAAAATTAAAGTATGGCTACAAAATCATATAAGGCATTTAATGACTTGCCAATACTTCCTCCAAAACAATCTTTGGTGGAGACAATTGCTATTCTCAAACAAGAAAGTAAATCGGCTGTTGCTTTGGCGGAATTAAAGGGACTTACAAATACACTTCCCAATCCGAATATTCTCATCAATGCAGTTATTTTAAAAGAGGCACAAGCGAGTTCAGGTATAGAAAATGTGATTACTACTCAAGATAAACTTTATCAGGCTTTATACGCTAAATCAGCTAAACCTGATGTTGCAACAAAAGAGGTTTTGCGTTATAGAGAAGCATTATTAATGGGTACTCAATTAATAAAAGATAAAGGGTTTCTTAATACAAATGGAATTATTGCTATCCAAAAAGAATTGGAAGAAAATAACGCTGGGTTGAGAAAGCTTCCCGGAACAGCATTAATAAATGACTTAACCAACCAAGTAATTTATACGCCTCCTGATAATTTTGATATCATCAGTGACTTAATGAAAAATTTGGAAAAATATCTCAATATTGATTCAGAAGATGTCTCTCCATTGATAAAATTAGCCATTCAACATTATCAATTTGAAAGCATTCACCCTTTTTATGATGGAAATGGCAGAACAGGAAGGATAATCAATGTTTTGTATTTGATATTGAAAGGATTGTTAAACGAACCTGTTTTATACCTGAGTTCTTATATTATTCAAAACAAAGGAGATTATTATAGACTTTTACAAGAAGTACGTACTAAAAATAATTGGGAAGATTGGATTCTGTATATGCTCAAAGGCATAGAACAGACAGCTCAAAACACAATCGAGCAAATCAACCATATCAATCAGATGTTTAGTGAGACACAAAAATTGGTACAAGAAAAATTGCCGAGAATCTATTCGAAAGATTTAATAGAGCAGCTTTTCGTTCATCCTTACTGCAAAATAGAGTTTTTGGTAGAAAACCTTCATATAGAACGTAAAGCGGCTTCCAGACATTTGAATAGTTTAGAAAAATTAGGTGTTTTAAAATCACTATCAAAAGGAAAAGAGGTTCTTTACGTGAATGAAAAACTATATGATTTACTAAAAAAAGGTTTGAAATAACGTGGGACATTTTGGGACATGTTATAAAAACGTGAGACATTTTGGTCTATTTTGGTACACGTTATAAAAACGAGGGACATTTTGGGACATATAATAATAAACTATGGACACAGACGATTTATCAATACCGACTTATAAAGGAATCATTTCAGAAGCGGAAAAATTCAATCACGATTTGACTTTGCAATTTGGCGTGTTGGCATCTAGCTGCAACGATGATGACGACTATTTGAATCAGTCAGAAAACTTAATAAAAGATTGGCTTCAAGAAAATGATTTCGAAGATATCATAGATAATATTTTCTTTGGGCAAAAAGTGAATGAAGATGCGTTCAGAAAAAACTTAAACAAAATCTTATCCCATATTGCTGAAATCAGAAAAACTCCAATTGAACTAAGGGGATTTGAAAATTGGGGATAGGAAATATCAGTGAAATGGTTTCAAATTTCGAAAATATCAACCTTTTCCTCTCCCTCTTCAAAGGACGTGAAGATGTGTTTGCTGTTCGTTGGGAGAAAGGGAACAAATCGGGCTATATGCCAGCCTATTTTTATGACCCATATCGTCTTCGGGCATATAAAATGAATGGAGGAACATTTCAGAATTTTACCGAAAAGTCTTATCTAAAATTTACAGATGAACAAATCCAAAAGCATTTGGACGGTTTTCATCATATAGGAATTTATCCCTTATTACAAGACAATAGCACTTGGTTTTTGGCAGCCGATTTTGACAAAACCAATTGGCAGCAGGAAGCCGTTACATTTCTGAATGCTTGTAAAGAAAATCAAATTCCAGCCTACTTGGAGCGTTCTCGTTCGGGAAATGGTGGACACGTTTGGATATTTTTTGACAAACCATATCCTGCTATAAAAAGTCGCAAAATATTCATTTCAATTTTAGAACAATCGGGTGCATTTTCAATGTTTGACAAAAGTTCAAGTTTTGACAGATTGTTTCCCAATCAGGATTTTCTTTCAGGCAAAGGTTTCGGAAACTTGATTGCATTGCCACTTTTTAAGCCAACTTATGAAAAAGGAAATAGCTGTTTTGTTAATCCCGAATCATTTGAACCATTCACTGACCAATGGAATTTTCTGAAAAACATCCAAAAAATTTCCACAGATTATTTAGACGAACTATACAAACCATTATCGACTGATGTTCCGATAATTGCACCGCAATCAACAAATGGAAAACTTAGCATTTCTTTAAACAATACTATAAGAATCAGCAGAATTGGATTAACGCCAACGCTTACCCATTTTCTGAAAGAAGAATTGAATTTTGCAAACTCTGAGTTTTTCATCAAAAAGAAATCAGGAAGAAATACCTTTAAAACAACTCGTTATTTTAAACTGATTGAGGAGTCGGAAAGTGAAATTTTCATTCCTAGAGGATTTATTGGAAGGCTCTTACGATTTTGCAAGGAATCACAAATCGAATTTGAGTTTGTTGATGAAAGAAAGCTAAAACCATCTATCCCTTTTGCATTTAATGCTGCTTTAAGAAATCATCAACTTGGTGCAATAGAAACGGTTTCTAAAAAAGATTATGGAGTAATTGTAGCTCCACCAGGTTCAGGTAAAACAGTTATAGGGTTAAAAATAATTGCGGATAAAGCACAACCTGCACTTATTATTGTTCACCGAAAACAATTATTGGAGCAATGGACAGAACGGATTGAAGCATTTTTAGGAATTCCCAAAAGAGATATTGGTGTTATCGGTCAGGGGAAATCAAAAATCGGCAAACAAATTACTGTGGCAACAATTCAAAGTGTGCACAAACAAATAGAATTTATTCAAAATCAATTCGGAACTATCATAGTGGACGAATGCCACCACCTTCCTGCTGAAACATTCAGGAATACGATTGAAAAATTACTCACTTATTATCTGTATGGATTGACTGCTACCCCTTTCCGAAAGTACAATGATGGGAAAATGATTTTTACCCATTTGGGAGAAATCATTGCCAATATTCAACCTACGGAAATTGAAAATTACAAGCAGGCAAAAATCATCATCCGAAACACGGAATTAGATGTTCCTTTCAACTCTAAAATTGATAATTTCGAAGCTTTATCAAAGATATTGGTTCACGATACTTCTCGAAATAAACTGATATTGGAAGATGTAAAAACGGAATTAAATCAAGGTAAAAAGGCAGTTATTATCACCGAACGAAAAGAGCATATTGATACGCTACATTTGTTTTTAAAACATTCGTATGAAGCCATTACCTTGAGTGGAGAAGATTCAGAGACTTTTAAAAAAGCAAAATGGAAAATATTACAAGAAGGGAATTTTCAGGTTTTAATTACAACAGGACAATATTTTGGTGAAGGAACAGATTTACAAAATATTAGCTGTTTGTTTTTGGTCTATCCATTTTCTTTTGAAGGCAAACTGATCCAATATATCGGCAGAGTGCAACGCTCGGAAATCAATCCAATCATTTATGATTATCGAGATTATAAAATTGATTATCTCAACAGACTTTTCTTAAAGCGAAATACGTATTACCGAAAAATTGACAAGCAAGCAACTTTGTTTGATGAACCAAAAGACGAAATTCTAACTTCAAATCACCTTTTAACCATAGAAAAGAAAATCAAAGTTCCAATTGAGGAATTGGAATTTCATTACGGAAGTGTGGCGTTCAAATATTTAGTTGTCGAGATGAATAAAGAGCTTCAATTTCAGGTTGACAACAATGAAATTAGACCAGAATTTGAGGTGCTTAAACCTTACTTTATCAAAACATTAAAATCAAAAAATATTACTGTTGACTTGTTAGCCGAATTTGAAAATGGAAAATTGGCTTCCCAAATAGCACTGTCAACTGATATTGACCGTATCAACAAAGAGGTGGTTGAAGGAGTAAAATTTCAGTTTCTGAATAAAGGATTTCTCAAGCAGTTCAGTCCCTTAAAGAAAAATATTTTGACTTCTGACGAATTACAAGAACACAATAAACTGTATTCTAACGCAGAAGATTTGCTGAATGAAATTCTCAAAAACAAGCAATACAGACATTCACAACATATTCAATACTTAGCAGACAAACACGAAAATCTAGTAATGAAGATTCGTTTTGTTCTCAATCCCTTTTCATTCGTATTTCTCCTTTCAGGCGAGCAAAATTATTTTGTTGTTATGGAAACCTTGAACACAGAAGAAGCAACATATATTTGGCACACCCCAAAAAACAAAGCATCTCTAATTGAAGAAGTAAAACAAATTGACAACCAACTAAACATTATTAGAGAAAAAGGAAGACAGACATTTTTAGAAAATAGTCCTGAAAACTTTACAAGAATTATACACGATTATTCAGCCAACAAAAAAGGATTTATAATATGGAAATCAGCTATAGAAGAACAAATCTAAACCAGCCTGCAGGTAAAAGCACAGAAATACAGCAGCTTGGCACTGACTGAGGCGGCAATCAAAAAGATGGTTTTAAGTGCATACAATACAGAAGATTTTTAAAAGCATACGCCTTCAACACATGCATAATCAGCAAAAAAGGTATTAAAACCGTAATTTTGCCGCTCTATTGGCTACAAACTGCCTTTTGGTGCATTTTAAAATGAAAAAATACCGGGAATACAAACAATTAAACTTGCCCGAAATTGAAAAATCGATGTTGGATTTCTGGAAACAGAACAACACTTTTCAGGCAAGTATTGATGAGCGCAGCACAGAAAATCCTTTCATTTTTGTGGAAGGACCTCCAAGTGCAAATGGCTCTCCCGGCATTCACCATGTACTTTCACGCACTTTGAAAGACCTCGTGTGTCGCTATAAAACAATGCAAGATTTTCGCGTTGAGCGCAAAGGTGGTTGGGATACGCACGGACTTCCGGTTGAATTAAGCGTTGAAAAAAAATTAGGCATCACAAAAGAAGATATCGGCAAAAAAATTAGTGTTGAAGAATACAACAACATGTGCCGAAAACAGGTAATGACCTATAAACACGAATGGGAAGAGCTTACAGAAATTATGGGTTATTGGGTAGATATGGAAAAACCCTACCTCACTTTCGATACAAATTATATAGAAACCTTATGGAATCTGTTAAAACAAATGCACTCCAAAGGGTATTTGTATAAGGGTTACACAATTCAGCCTTATTCGCCTGCCGCCGGCACTGGTTTAAGCTCGCACGAACTCAATCAGCCCGGAACCTATAAAGCGGTTAGGGACACAACAATTGTTGCGCAGTTTAAGCTAAAAAACGACAATCATCCACTTACACACAAAATTTTTGCCGGTCACGATGAGGTGTTTTTCTTGGCTTGGACAACAACACCTTGGACTTTACCGAGCAACTGTGCACTTGCAGTAGGAAAATCGATATCCTACGTACAAATTGAAACACATAATCAATATACAGGGAAATTAATCAGTGTAATACTTGCCGAAAATCGTGTAAACGCATATTTTAAGGAAGAAAATAAGGTACATGAACTCACAGATGAAAATGTTGCGGGATGGAAATTATTATCTTCTTTTAAAGGAAGTGAACTCGCAGGATATCAATATGAACAGCTTTTGCCCTATCAACAACCGGAATCTGGTGATGCTTTTAAGGTTATTTTAGGGGATTTTGTCTCCACTGAAGATGGAACAGGAATAGTGCACATTGCACCGAGTTTTGGAGCGGATGATTTTAGAGTTGCACGACAAAATAATATCGGCACCCTAACTTTGGTAGATAAACAAGGCAAATTTGTTGATGGCGTTGGTCCATACAGCGGCATGTATGTAAAAAATTACACCGACGACCCAAATTGGGAAAACCCGGATATACTTATTGCCATTCAGCTCAAAGAAGAAAACCGCGCTTTTAAGGTTGAAAAATACGAACACAATTACCCCCATTGCTGGCGCACCGATAAGCCTGTAATATACTATCCTTTAGATTCTTGGTTCATTAAAACTACAGCAAAAAAGGAGCGTTTAATTGAATTAAATAAATCCATCAACTGGAAGCCAAAATCCACCGGCGAAGGGCGTTTTGCGCAATGGCTGGAAAATCTTGTCGACTGGAATCTTTCGCGTTCGCGATACTGGGGAACGCCTCTTCCAATTTGGCGCACCGAGGATGGAAGCGAAGAAAAATGTATCGGTTCTATTGACGAATTGCAAACAGAATATACAAAAGCAACGTCAGCAGGCATCAACGATGGCTCTCTAATAAGCAGATTTAACTCAGAAAACAATACGCAATTAGACCTTCACAAGCCCTTTGTGGATGACATTGTGCTTGTTTCTGATAGCGGAAAGGCCATGAAACGCGAATCCGACCTGATTGACGTTTGGTTCGATAGCGGCGCGGTTCCTTATGCACAGTTGCATTATCCCTTCGAAAATAAAGAAGTTTTCAATAACAGTTTTCCGGCAGATTTTATTGCTGAAGGCGTTGACCAAACACGCGGCTGGTTTTTTACGATGCACGTAGTTGCAACCCTCATTTCCGATTCGGTTGCTTATAAAAATGTAATTTCCAACGGCTTGGTGCTCGATAAAAATGGAAACAAAATGAGCAAACGCCTCGGAAACACTGTCGACCCATTTAAAACAATTTATACTTACGGCGCCGATGCTACGCGCTGGTATATGATATCAAACGCTCAACCTTGGGACAACCTCAAATTTGACGTAGATGGCATTGGCGAAGTGCAGAGAAAATTTTTCGGAACGCTGTTTAATACCTATTCTTTTATGGTATTATATGCTAATGTTGACCAATTCGATTTTTCTGAAAAGGAAATTCCAATGCCTGAACGTTCCGAACTCGATAAATGGATAATTTCAGTATTAAATACCCTTATAAAATCCTGCACTGAAGCTTTAGACGACTACGAACCAACAACTGCAGCCAGATTGATACAAAATTTTGTTGGCGATAATTTGAGCAATTGGTATGTGCGTTTGAGCAGAAGACGGTTCTGGAAATCGGAAAACAGCTTCGATAAACTCGCTGCTTATCAAACCTTATATACCTGCTTGCAAACCGTTGCGCAATTGATGGCGCCTATTGCTCCGTTTATGAGTGAGTGGCTATTTCAGAATTTGAATGCTACTACAAATAAAGTGCAACACAATTCCGTTCACCTTGCATTATATCCCAAAAGTGAAGCTGCTTTAATTGATAAAGACCTCGAAGAACGCATGTTAATGGCTCAAGAAATTTCATCTACCGTGCTCTCTTTGCGCAAAAAAGAGAATATCAAAGTGCGTCAGCCGTTGTCAAAAATTATGATTCCGATATTAAATCCGGCTACTCAGCTTCAAATAGAAAAAATTGCCGATTTAATAAAATCTGAAGTAAACATCAAAAAAATTGAATTTATCTCTGATGCTGCAGGCGTTATCACAAAAAAAATTAAGCCAAATTTTAAAACCCTGGGACCAAAGTTTGGGCCTGATATGAAACTGGCATCAGCCCAAATAAGCGCATTTACCCAGCAGCAAATTGCCGAAATTGAACAGAAAGGCAATTCGGAAATAACCATTGGCGATAAGGACTTTACAATAGAATTGGCCGATGTAGAGATTATGAGCGAAGATATTCCAGGTTGGCTGGTGGCAAATGCAGGTGCACTCACCATTGCATTAGACATTACTTTGGATGCAGTTTTGGTAGAAGAAGGCAACGCCCGCGAATTTATTAGCCAACTTCAAAAAATGCGCAAAGAAATGCAATTTGAGATAACAGATAAAATTAACGTTAGTTATTCCGGCGGCAATGGTTTAGGTTTGTCGTTGATTAATTATAAGGCGTATATTTGCGCCGAAATTTTAGCAGAATCACTCGAACAAAAAGAGCATTTGGAAGATTTTGTGGAGATAAAAGTGAACGAAATTTTGCTCAAAGTCCTTATTCAAAAAATCTAACGTCATGGCAAAGAAACCAGCTAAAAAGATGACAAAGGCAGCAAAAACTAAGACAAAAGTTGCCCCGAAGACCAAAACAAAACAGCCCATTAAAAAAGTTGTTAAAAAAGTAGCCCCAAAGGCGAAACCAAAAGCAAGCGCTAAAACAGTGAAGTCGAATAAAAAAGTGGCTAAAACCACATTGAAGAAAGTTGCGCCTAAAACAAAGGCCCCTGCTAAAAAAGTTGCTCCTGTTAAAAAAACTGTAGCAAAAAAAATAGCACCCGCTAAAAAAGTTGTTCCTGTTAAAAAGGTTGCAGCAGTTAAAAAGGTTGTAGCAAAAAAAATTGAGCCTGCTAAAAAAGTAGCGCACAAAAAAGAGGTTGTAAAAAAGGTAGCAAAGGTTACCAAAAAAGCAGAACCGAAACCACAGCCTGTGGCGAAAACACCTGTTGTGAAAATTCCTATTGTAAAAACACCTGTAGCTAAAAAAACAGCTAAAAAGGCCGTTACCGCAATTAAAAAAGAAATTATTGAGCCGGTAAAACGATTTTTTGCTAACCGCGACTTTACAAAAGTTGGAAAAGTTAAACCTAAGGTGCTTTCCTCCTTCGATAATCGCAATCGTTACAGCGATGCCGAATTGCAAGAGTTTAGAGAATTAATTTCCGGAAAACTCGAAATTGCACGTGGAGAATTAAAATATCTGCAAGAACAAATTAGCAGAAGCAGCGAAATGGGCGACGATTCTGATGCACGCTTTAAAGGCTTAGAAGACGGTACTTCTACCTCAGAACGCGAATATTTAAGTCAAATGGCTTCCCGTCAAATACAATATATTGGTCACCTTGAAAAAGCAATGATCAGGATTGAAAACAAAACCTATGGCATTTGTCGCGAAACCGGTAAACTCATTTCAAAAGAACGTTTGCGCGCTGTGCCTCATGCTACATTAAGCATTGAAGCAAAACAAGGCAAAGGATAATCAAGTGAAAAAGTCCTATCTCGCGATATCAATTATATTTTTAGTGCTGCTGATTGATCAGTTGGTGAAGATTTGGATTAAAACAACCTATCCTATTGGCGGTGGTTTTGATATTCTCGGACTTTCTTGGGCTAAAATTCATTTTGTAGAAAATGAAGGCATGGCCTTCGGTTTAGAACTTGGTGGCAGTTACGGAAAAATTGTATTGTCCGTATTCAGAATAATTGCCGTGTTTTTTATAGGATATTATCTCTATACACTTGTTAAAGGAAAATCTTCTATTGGTTTAATTATCAGTATTGCACTTGTTTTTGCAGGTGCTACCGGAAATATTATTGATAGCATTTTTTATGGCATTATGTTTTCAAATTCCGAATTTAATTCTGTTGCTCAATTTATGCCCGAAGCAGGTGGTTATACAACGTTATTGCATGGATATGTTGTAGATATGTTTTATTTTCCATTAGCACAAGGCCATTACCCCGAATGGATGCCCATTTTAGGAGGTAAATTCTTTTTATTTTTCCGCCCTGTATTTAATGTTGCCGATAGTGCAATTACAATAGGAGTACTTTCCATTTTATTATTTCAACGCAGTATTTTTATTCAACCCGCAAAAGAAAAAGAAAGCGAAGAAAATAATACACACAATTCTGATATTGTTGAAAGCACCTCCACCGAATCGCATAATTAGGAGTAACATTTTTTAGCAATTCCAGATTTATAAATTTATTGTAATCAGGTATTTATCATGAAATCTCCGGAAGAATTACAACATTATTATCAGCAAGAAATTGTGCCGCATTTAGCCACCTTAGAGGTTATGCGCAAACAACAACTCAATCGCGTAAGATTCATGTGGATATCGGGTTGTGCCTCATTGGCACTTGGATTTATAACTATGGTGCCAACCCTTATTCTCGTATTCCTTTTAATATCTCTTTTGGTTTACTTTTTTATTTTCGGATTTAAACGCAATCGCTCCGATTTTAAAATGGAATACAAAAAAATAGTTATTGGAAAACTCATGCATTTTATCGAGCCTGATCTTGCATTTACGCCCAACCTTTTTATTAATAAATTAAAATACGATAAAAGCAAGATATTTTTATCTAACCCAGATATTTTTACCGGCGAAGATTTAGTTACCGGAAAAATTGAAAAAACACAGGTAGAATTTTGTGAATTACACACACAAGATCGCCAAACAGATCATAAAGGAAGAACAACGTATATAACCATTTTTAAAGGCTTGTTTTTTATTGCTGATTTTAATAAAAATTTTCAGGGACAAACTTATGTGCTCAGCGATTTTGGTGAGCGCTTTCTCGGATTTTTTGGAAAACTGATGCAAAATATCAACGTTGGCCGACCTGATGTTGTGCGCCTCGAAGATCCGGAATTTGAAAAAATGTTCGTTGTTTACAGCTCCGATCCTGTAGAAGCCAGATATATTTTATCGCCCGCTTTTATGCAACGACTTGTTGCCTTTAGAAATAAAATGAACTCTTCTGTGCAATTGTCTTTTGTCGACTCCCAGATGTATATGGCAATTCCAATGAAAAAAAACTTATTTGACCCCTCCCTCCGAAAAACTGTCATGAACTTTGAAGATATGCAGGAATATTATCGCCAAATTCTGTTTTGTACCGACATCGTAGATGAAATGAACCTGAATATCCGCGTTTGGACTAAAGAATAAGTGTCCTAAAAGTCAACTCCAATCTGTTTATAGCCCAGCGCCGACCTCACTTTTTTTCATTAAATTTACCCGTTCAATCCATTTTTAATGATGTTTAGGAAAATTGTAATATTTAGCCTCCTGTTAACTGCCGGCTTATTTGTAGGCGCACAAGAATCTCTTTTGTGGAAAATTACCTCTCCGGATGGGACTCAAAATTCTTATATCCTCTGTTCAACAGATTTGCCCGGAGTAGAAAATTATGACATTGCAACTCCCGCCGGCGACATCATGAATATCGTAAATACAGTTGCCTTTTATAATGTGTCTGATGAAACTGAAATTCAAAATATTCCGGTATTTATGAAAGCAAGCAGCGACAATACTTTAAAAGGATATTACAAACGCGAAGACCGCATCCCTTTCGAATTAATGGTGAGAGATAAATTAAAGGCGGATATTGAATTATATTATACCTACAAACCCCTTTATCTATTGCAACTTTTTAGAGATAAAGACCACGGTGCAGCAAAAGAATATCAGCAAAATAATTTATTAAATATTGCGCTCGAAAAAACAAAACCAACCTTATCGCTTCTTACTGTTCGACAAATTGCCGCAACCATGGATGAGGTTGATTTTGACACGCAAGCCGATGTGTTAAGCAATTATTTAAATAATACGAAAGTATACCTTGATGCAGATGCGAAAAAATTTAATGCTTATATAAAACAATCCATTTCAGAATATGCCGGTATAGTTAAAAGCACCGAACAGGTTGCCTATTCTAATGTAATGATTGGTAGTATTAACGATTTATTAATGCGAAAAATGGAACCTTTAAGCATGGAACAATCCGTATTATATATTTTAAATACCGATTTAGTTGGAGGTGATAATGGCATAATTAAAAAATTAAAATCAAAAGGATTTACTGTTGTTGCTCAACCCTTTATTATCAAATTAAAATCAAATGCAACAAAACAAGATGTTATTACAACTAATGCAAATACCGCTTCCGCTTTTCCTGACGACTTTCCAAAACTTACAGTAATGCCTTATACAAACGGATATCAAAATCCTGATGATATTGAAGTGGTTGCAGAAAGTCAGCTGTTAGCAGAAAAAAGAACCTTCAAAGCATTTTCAGATCCCTTTGGTGATAAATTTGACATGGGTGCAGCCGATACCTTGTTTTTGGAATATTGGTACGAATTAAAAGGCGAAGACGCGAATTTTAAAGTAAAGGTCCCAATTAAAGGCGATTGGGAAAAATCAGAAACGCCGTGGGGAAATTCCGGCGCCGTAATTAAAAAATATATTTATCAAAATAATCACGCTAAATCCGATTTATTTTATTCTGTTGGATATACCGTTTATCCCCCAAATTTTGAACAAAATAATAAAGACGAATTCTTTAATCAATTTATAAAACAAACCGAAGACCAATTAAATGGTAAACTAATTTCGCAGCGCATTATTTCAACTCCTGCTTATACAGGTCGAGAATTTACTGCCCTTGTAAGCGATTCTTTTTTTGTGCGTTCTCAATTTATTTTAAAGGATAATGTATTATTTCAACTGCTTGTTGGTGGTCCAGGAAATAATGCATATTCAACTTACGGCGAAGCATTTTTAAATTCATTTCATACGGCTACTAATGCTTTGGCAAATTGGTATACATTTGATCAACCCGGATTTAATTGCTTTTTACCAACAGCTCCCGCTAAAACAAATAAAACATACACCCTGCCCTCTGGGCCAATGGTGGTAAATACATATACCTCCGACGATTATAAAGAATTGGTTGCTTATTCTGTAATTGTAAGCGCATATCCTGCGGGACATAAATTTGGCAATAAAAAAGCATTTTTTAACGACCTGATTGCCAATGCCGAACGCCAATATATTGGCAAGGCATTTACAATAGAAAGTGTTGAAAAAGATGGTGTTGACGGACGTTATATTGAAATGCAACTCATGAACAAAAAAACCTACCGCATGTATTTTTTCCTCGATGGAAATATCCT
The DNA here is from genome assembly GCA_038217255.1 of Bacteroidales bacterium. Classification (GTDB taxonomy): domain Bacteria; phylum Bacteroidota; class Bacteroidia; order Bacteroidales; family Prolixibacteraceae; genus Draconibacterium. Next base: position 13,870 of record JBBQPP010000046.1, read on the forward strand.
GTATCAGTTTGTTGCAGGCGGCGAAGGACAAATTCTGCTTTCCTTAAATGTCAACCGTTTCTTCGATTCTATTGAATTTAAAGGTGATGATTAAAGCAAATTAATCAATAGCATAGATAAATCAATTAACCTATTGATTTAGTTGCTTTTACCCTAAATAGCAAAAAAATGAAAATTACCTGTTTTTGGATG
>JBBQPP010000047.1:0-14007 GCA_038217255.1 Bacteroidales bacterium
CGAATTAAAAGCTGATTTTGAATCGGGATTGAAAATATTGCTGGAAGAGATTTATTCGCCAAACAACACTTTTGTTCAAACTCCACACGATGAACATTGTAATTATTGTGCTTATAAAACAAGTTTCAAAAGGTTTTAACAACGAAAAATTCTATTAATTTTAAAATAACTAAAATCAGGGAACTTTTTATTGACGGGAAACGTGCTTCGAGGGCGAGATTTCCCAATGAAGGTTATCTAAATGTTAAAAAAGCTGGGGCCGACCGACGCACCAATTTCTTTTTCGAAAATGGGGATTTCCCAATTCCTTCGAATGTAAAAGATGTTGAATTAGTTTTACTTCACGACTGGTCCATTTCACGCATAGCTTTAAAAGAAATAAACCTTGACGAAAATAAACTGACCGCTGTGGATTCTATCGGTGCTAAAAAACCTGAGTTTTTCAATCTTGACCATTGGGAACCCAACCCACGATATTTTCTTGAGAACGCCATTGAATTTCTTGATGCTGATTTTGAATGGTTTTTCGATGCAAATAAAAATCAACTTTTATTGAAATTGCCTGAAAATCAAAATCCCGAAAATTTGAAAATTGTTGTACCGGTTTCAACTGGATTGTTGCAGTTGAGAGGAACAGAAAATAATCCCTTAAAAAATATTCATTTTGAAGGAATTGCTTTTGAAAATTGTGCTTGGAACATACCCGAAAATGGTTACTGTGGTGTTCAGGCCTGCCATTTTGATCCACGCCCTGATACGACAGGTTGGGCAGTCGTTCCGGCTGCCGTGTATGCCGAATGGACGGAAAATACAACATTAAATAACTGCTCGTTTCAAAATTTGGGCGGTTCGGGTTTGTGGTTTTCTACAGCTTGCAAAAACTGCTCGGTTGAAAACTCCATATTCGTTGATATTTCGGGAAACGGAATTATGATTGGCGAAGGACAGGATCGCTTGGTGGATGGAAAACCGTGGTGGCAAGTTGCACCAAACCAGGTTGCCTTGGGGAATAAAATAGAAAATTGTACAGTAAAAAATTGTGGCACACAGTTTTATGGTGCAGTGGGAGTTTGGTGTGGACTGACTGCTGAAACCGTCATTAGCAACAATGAAATATCAGATTTGCCCTATTCAGGGATTTCAATCGGATGGATGTGGAGTCCGGTGCCAACTCCTTGCCGGGCAAATAGTATCGACGGGAATCACATTCACCACATACTTCAAATTTTGAGCGATGGTGGCGGAATTTACATGCTCGGTTTGCAACCCGGCAGCAAAATTACAAATAACCATATTCACGACGTGAAAATTAACGCCGGTCGTGCTGAAAGCAACGGAATGTTCCTCGATGAAGGGACAACAGATGTTTTGGTCGAAAACAACCTGATATATAATATTGCCAAATCGCCGCTTCGGTTTCATAAAGCCACAATAAATTTGGTGAAAGATAATTATCTGTTTTGCACTGGCGAAAATCCGCCAATCCGCTACAATTCAACAAAAGAAGATGATATCAGGAAAGTGGGGAATAAAGTTTTTTCGGAGAGCGATTTGAATTATAAATCGGAACTTAGAAAAATTATTGAAAAATTCTGAAATAATGAAAAAGTGGAAAATTGGAATAATCATACTTGCAGGGATTATTTTATTAACTTCCTGGAATCAAAAATCAATCTTACAACCCAGGCAAAAAATCCTTTTCGATTTTGATTGGAAGTTTCATCGTGGCGATATCGAAAGTGGCCAAAATATTATGCTGAATGATGATTTGTGGCGAAAGTTGGATTTACCCCATGATTGGAGCATCGAAGATTTGCCCGATACAAATTCACCTTTCGATTCAATGGCAATCAGCAGTATTGATGGCGGTTATTTAATCGGCGGAACAAGCTGGTACAGAAAAAAATTCAATGTTCCTAAGGAATATTCAGACAAAAAACTGAGCCTTTATTTTGAAGGGATTTATATGAATTCCGATATTTGGTTGAATGGCTTACACCTCGGGAATCATCCTTACGGTTACACTGCTTTTGAGTTTGATATTTCGAAAATTGCAAAAATTGGCGGGGAAAATGTGCTGGCAGTTCAAGTGAAAAACGAAGGCCGGAATAGTCGCTGGTATTCAGGTTCGGGAATTTACAGGCATGTTTGGATGAAAGTTACAGAGCCGGTTCACATTAAAACATGGGGGACTTTTATAACAACCCCTGCTGTTTCGGCTATAAATGCAACAGTGAAAATTGTAAATGAAATTGCAAATGAAACAGAAGAAAACCATACCATACAAGTTGCTATTCAGGTGATGGATAAGAATGGAAATATAGTTGGGACAAGCAAAAGCAGTGAGTTAGTAGAAGCAAATTCGGAAATTTCAGACGTACAATCTATACAAATCGAAGCACCGGAATTGTGGTCGATTGAAACCCCAGATTTATATAAAGCGCTTATTAAAATTCAAAATGAAAAGGGGATTTTGCTCGATTTGGTTGAAGAACATTTCGGTGTTCGTAAACTTGAATTTAGTGTTGAAAATGGTTTTCTGCTAAATGGACAGCCAACGCTTTTAAAAGGTGGTTGCATGCACCACGGAAATGGCCCGCTTGGAGCAGCTGCCTATGATCGGGCGGAAGAACGCCGTGTAGAATTGATGAAAGCCAGCGGTTTCAATGCCATTCGATGTGCCCACAATCCTCCATCCGAAGCTTTTTTGGCCGCTTGCGACAGATTGGGAATGCTCGTGATTGACGAAACTTTTGATATGTGGCAAAGACCCAAAAACCCGCAGGATTACAGCGTTTATTTTGATGAATGGTGGCAACGTGATGTGGATGCAATGGTGCTTCGCGACAGAAACCACCCTTCAATTATCATGTGGAGCATCGGTAACGAAATACCCGAACGTGGTGAACCTGAAGGATTTCAAACAGCAAAAATGTTGGTGGATTACATCAGGAAAATTGATTCAACACGACCTGTAACATCGGCTGTGAATGGCTTGGGACCCGATAAAGATCCCTATTTTGCAACTCTTGATATTTCAGGATATAACTACTCGTCTGGCGGCGACCACGGGCAGAAAAGTATTTTTGAAACCGATCACCAGCGTGTTCCCAATCGGATAATGTATTGCTCGGAATCTTATCCATTTGAAGCATTTGGCGCATGGAAGGATGCAGAAAAATATCCTTATGTTTTAGGCGATTTTGTTTGGACAGGTTTTGATTATCTGGGAGAAGCAAGTATTGGTTGGCGTGGTTATCCCCATGATGAAAATTTCTATCCATGGAACCATGCATTTTGCGGCGATATCGACATTTGTGGTTTTAGACGTCCGCAATCGTTTTACAGGGACTTGCTTTGGGGTGGGGCCGACCAACTTTCAGTTTTTGTTACGCCTCCGGTTCCTTCGTTTCCCGTTAAAGAAAACCGGGCCGATTGGAGCAAATGGCATTGGCATGATCATGTAGCTGAATGGAACTGGGCTGGATACGAAGGTCAGCCAATTGATGTAAACGTGTATTCGGGGTACGAAAAAGTTGAGCTTTTTTTGAATGGAAAATCGCTGGGCGTGAAGCGTAAAACTTCATTCAACCAGTTGATTGCAACATGGCAAGTGCCTTATCAACCCGGCAAAATAAAAGTGGTAGCTTATGAAGATGAAAAGGAAGTAGCACATGCCTACCTGAAAACAGCCGAAAAACCCGTGAAAATTGAATTGAAACCCGAAAGTTTGGAAATAAAGGCGACAGGACAGGATTTGTGTTATGTAGTTGTTGATTTGGTTGATGAAAATGGTTTGAGAAATCCTGCAACTGATGATTTGGTTCAGTTTGAAATTGAAGGTGCCGGTGAAATTATTGCAGTTGCAAGTTCTAACCCGATGAGCGTGGAGAGTTTTCAGCAACATCAGCGGAAGTCATACAAAGGAAGATGTTTGGTGATTATAAAATCAGGAAAAAATTCTGGTACAATCCGATTAATTGCAAAAACCGATAGTTTAGGTTTTGCCGAAACGGAAATAAACGTGAAAAACGAATAGTTTCGAAATTTGGTTTTTACGGACATTTCAAAATATTATGAAATATAAAATGTCAAAAAAAAGCATCATCCTTATCTGCTTCGTTTTGCTGAAATTTGCACTTCAATATTTCGCAATTAACCCGGTTTATGAGTTGCACCGCGATGAATTTTTGCACCTTGATTTGGGCAAACACCTTGCCTGGGGCTATACTTCTGTTCCGCCAGTTACGGGGGTGATTTCATTTATCATCTTGTTACTTGGCAATTCGGTTTTCTGGGTAAAGTTTTTTCCTACACTTTTTGGGGCATTAACAATTGTCGTTGTGTGGAAAACAATCGAAGAATTGAACGGGAAATTATTTGCATTGATTTTGGGTGCAGTTGCAGTAACTTTTTCTGCATTGCTTCGCATAAACACGCTGTATCAACCCAATTCACTTGAATATTTATTATGGACACTTTTGTTTTTTACTGTCATAAAATTCATCAATTCCGAAAATAATAAATGGCTGTGGCTGGCCGCAATTACGTTTGCTTTTGGTTTTCTGAACAAATACAACATTACGTTTTTGGTGCTTGGTTTATTGCCTGCTTTGGTTATTTCAAAACATCGTAAAATATTTTTGAACAAACATTTTTACTTTGCTTTGCTACTTGGTTTATTGATTGTTTCTCCCAATTTAATCTGGCAATGTCAAAACGATTTTCCAGTTTTTTATCACTTGAAAACCCTTGCTGAAACACAGTTGGTTAATGTTGACCGAATTGGGTTTCTGAAGGAGCAACTCCTGTTTTTTACAGGTTCATTGTTTGTAATCGTGCTGGCGTTTATTTCATTTTTCAGATATCCACCTTTTCGGCAGTTCCGGCTTTTCTTTTGGTCAACAATATTTACATTAGCCATTTTTACCTGGTTTAAGGCAAAAGGTTATTATGCAATTGGGCTTTATCCGGTTTTGCTGGCTTTTGGTTCGGTTTATCTCGAAACGTTATTGAGCAAAGGTTGGATGAAGTATCTAAAACCAGTGGCTGTTTTGCTGCCGGTTCTTTTAATGATTCCAATGTTCCCCATAATGTTACCCGTTTTATCACCGCCTGAAATCATTCAAAAAGAGGAGATTTTTCAAAAGTTTGGATTACTGCGGTGGGAAGATGGTCAAGACCACCAAATTCCGCAGGATTTTGCCGATATGTTGGGTTGGAAAGAGTTGGCAATTATGGTTGATGAAACCTTTGATAACATCGAAGAAAAAGAAAATACAATTATTCATTGCGATAATTATGGAGAAGCAGGCGCCATAAACTTTTATTCAAAGCAAAAATATACACAGGCAGTTTCAATGAATGCCGATTACATAAATTGGTACCCATTGGATGAAATGGAAATTGAAAATGTAATTCTTGTGAAAAGCATTAACGATGAGGATAAAAACCGGGAACGCGAAAAATCTTTTTTTGATTCAGTTACCCTGGTTGGGGAAATTTCAAACCAATTTGCACGCGAAAAAGGGAAAAAAGTATTTTTATTAAAAGGTGCCAAAATATCGGTAAACGAAATTCTCAGAGAAGAAATCAAGAAAAACAGAAATAATTATTAAACCAATACCCTTTAAAATATTGATTTGGATGAATCAGGTTTTGAATCGAGAATTTCAGGATTTTTTGCAACCTGCTTTATATACCTAAAAAGCCGTCCCCCATGCGAGCCGTCAACAACACGGTGGTCGAGCGTTGATGAAAGTAACATTACCCTTCTTACAACTACTTCGTCGTTAACAACAACCGGTTTTTTATTTATCGAACCAAGCACAAACACAAACGAAATGTTAGAGGAGGGCAGCAGCGAAGCAAAACCTGTGTCGAGCCCAACTGTCCCGATATTTGAAATAATGTATGACCCGAAACTGTTTGAATCCAGACCTATCACCGGCATTGAAATTCCCCAGTTTATTGTTATGGTTTGATAAATTTTGAAAAGCCAGTTCCTGAAAGGCCATGGCAATTTTGCCAGCAACGATTTAGATTGCATTTCATCATTTTCTTTCCCTTTTCTTGAATTTGCAATATTGGAGCCTATTTTTTCCGAAATCTCAGCAGTTGTAAGCTGATCGGCATTTTCAACCTTCACAGATCCCATTTGTCCGCCGGGCAATAAAACACTTACTGTTGCATCAACCTGTTTTCGTTGTATTATTTTGCCCCGTTTTACATAGGTATTCAATTCGGGTACTTCTTGTCTTATTCCACGTCCTATGATTATAGTTATCAGATAAGTAAGCGTTGTTTTAATGCCTTCTTTGCGTTTTTTTGCAACGTATTTTTCAAGTTCGGTAACATCAAGTTCCACTATGCCATAAATCTTCGAATCAGTGGGTTTTTTGTAAATGGTTGAAGCAACTTTCCGCCAGTTGCTGTTGTAATTCAATGTATCGTCCATAATTCAATTATTTACCAGAATTAAAACAAATAAAGTGGTTTCTTCGAATTGAATTTATTTGTATTAGAATCTTGTTGAAGCAAAAGTAGTTTTTTATTTAGAAAACCATAAAATTGACGAATGTTGATTTAATGCTTTTTACTTAACCCAACATTGATAGTTTAATCCAAAAGAATTTAACATTTGCATTGAAGTTGGTAAACTTTTTAAATTCAAACATTTTTGTTTCCTTTAATATGTCAAAGAAATTCTAAACCAATCCAACGAAAATGAATTCAAGAGAGAGAATTCTTGCAGCCCTTAACCACAGCGAAGGCGATCGGGTTCCTTTTGATTTGGCTGGATCAACTTGGACAGGAATCACTTATACGGCATATGTTAATTTAATCAAACACTTTGGGAGAAGCGAATCCGCTCCCCAATGGTCTGATGTAATTCAACAAATCGTAATTCCATCAGAAGAAATATTAAATGAAATGAATGTGGATACGCGCGGGGTTTTTCCATTGACAAGCCACAATTGGGATGTGTTTTCAAAATTGAAAGATTTGGGCGATTATTTTGAGTATTTTGACGAATGGGGATTTACCCATCATTTTCCTAAAAACGGATACTGGTTTTCTCTCGTTAAACACCCTATGGAAGCAGTAGATTTTGAAAGAGAGGGTTTGATTGAAAATTATGCATGGCCGGATGCAGGTAATAAAGAACGGTTTTTCGGAATGCGTAAAAAAGCCATACAATTTATAAATCAGGATAAGATTGTAATAACAAAAGGGTTGTGTGCCGGACTATTCGAAATGCACCAGCGGGTGCGCGGAATGGAAAATGCAATGCTTGATCCGTTTCTTTTTCCCGAAAACTCTGATAAATTGGTAGGTAATCTTGCTGATTTGAAAATTGAATTTTGGGATGCTTTGCTTGAGGAAGTTGGGGATGTGGTTGACATTGTTGGCGAAGGCGATGATTATGGAACACAACAGTCGCAACTTATTGCACCTGAGCAATTTCGGGAATACTACAAGCCTCACTTTGAACGGATTATAAGTTTTATTAAAAAGAAATCACCAAACGTAAAAATCATGTTCCATTCATGTGGAAATGTAAGACCCATTATTCCCGATTTAATAGAAATGGGTGTTGAAATATTGAATCCTGTGCATATTACCGCAAACGGGATGGAACCTTTTCAACTAAAAAAAGATTTTGGTAACGATATTGTTTTTTGGGGTGGGGGAGTTGATACTCAAAAAGTCTTACCTTCAGGAACTTTGCAGGATGTATCGGATGATGTAAAACGAAATATCGATGCTTTGGCTCCTGGTGGCGGGTTTGTGTTCAGCACGGTACACAATATTCAGGCTGAAGTTCCACCGCAAAATATTGTTGCAATGATGGAAGCGCTCAATAAGTTTGGAAAATATTAATTTAAAGAATATGAAAAGTTTAAAGTTTATAGGTTTAATAATTTTGGTAGCCGTGGGTTTTCTTTTTGCTTGCAAACCCGGGGAAAACGACAGAAAACCAGTTATTTCATTTATTGAAAATCAACCTGAAAAAAATATCGAAGTACTTGTTGACGGGCAGCAATTTACAATATTTCAATGGCCCGACAATATTTGCAAACCAGTGCTTTATCCGGTTTTCGCATCATCTGGAACTGAAATTACGCGAGGTTTTCCAATCAACCCCAAAAATGGTGAACGGGCAGACCACCCGCACCAAATTGGAATGTGGTTAACGTACGGAAATGTGAACGGAAATGACTTTTGGGGAAATGGTTCTCAGGGACTTGGCACAAAAAACCCAAACGGAGGGACAATCAAACATCTCAAAATTGAAAATTTAAAAGAAGGTGCAGGAGTTGGCTCTTTTGAATCTTTTGAAAGCTGGGTCGATTCAGCTGGAAATGAACTTCTAAAGGAAAAAACATTGTACCGTTTTATTGCTGATGGAAAAAACAGCATTATCGACAGAATTACAACTTTAACAGCAGGAGAAACAGATGTGGAAATGCCTGACACTAAAGAGGGGATGTTTGGTATTCGTGTAGCCCGGCAGTTGGAACTTCCATCAAGCGGAATGGTTGAGTTGTATAACGCCGATGGAACAATCACTAAAGTAAAAGATACACTGAATATTGGAATTTCAGGGAATTATGAAAGCAGTGAAGGGATTTTTGGTGAAAATGTTTGGGGAACCCGGGCAAAATGGATGAAACTTGATGGAGAAATTGGAGATGAAAAATTATCTGTAATAATTTGTGACCATCCTGAAAACCCAAATTACCCAACCTATTGGCATGCCCGAGGTTATGGGTTGTTTTCGGCAAATCCGCTTGGAGTAAAGGATTTTACAAAGGGCGCTGACAGTTTGGATTTTGTAATTCCTGCCAGCAACTCTGTTACTTTTCGGTACAGGGTGATAATTACTTCAGGAGTTCAATTGACAGAACAGGAAATCAATGAGATGGCAGATGAGTTTGCCGCTTTTGAAAAACTAAATTTATAAAAATCGAAATATCATGAAACGACCATGCAGAAATGATTCACAAACAAACATCATTTAACAGGGAGTTACATCGAATACATTTAAAAAACCAATAATTTTAATGAGATGAAAAGAAGAAAATTTATTGAAATGTCAACAAAAAGTGGGGTTGCATTGGGCACCATGCCAACAATATTCCCGAATTCAAGATGGAAGGGGGCGAACGACCGTGTAAATGTTGCAGTTATCGGAATCAGAGGAATGGGACAATCGCATATTCGGGGTTATCAGGGGCTTGAAAACGTTGAAGTTGCTGCACTTTGTGATGTAGATGAAAACCTTTTTGCCGAAAGGGTGAAAAAACATTTTACCGATAAAAATCTTCCCAAACCCAAATTATACAACGATATGCGAAAGCTTTTCGAAGATAAATCCATTGATGCCGTATCGGTTGTAACACCTAACCACTGGCATGCACTGGCCGGTATTTGGGCAATACAGGCAGGCAAACATGCAAGTATCGAAAAACCTTCGTGTCATACTATTCATGAGGGAAAGATGTTGGTTGAAGCAGCCAAAAAATATGGTAAGATTGTTCAGGATGGTGCTGAGCAAAGAAGCAATCCATCTGCCCAAACAGCCGCTAAATTTATGAGCGATGGTAAACTTGGTGAGGTTTACCTTGCAAAAGGGGTTTGTTACAAATGGCGTGATTCTATTGGAAAATACCCCGATGGTTACATGAGCGATGATGAAAAATATGCAAGTACGGTTGGCAGTAATTCGTGGATTGGACCATTAACAAAAGATTACATGAGCCGTGTAAATTATGATATGTGGCAGGGTCCTGCACCGGAAAAACCATTCAACCGAAACAGGTTTCATTATAACTGGCATTGGAACTGGGATTATGGAAATGGTGATATGGGAAATCAGGGAGTTCATGAAATGGACGTGGCCCGTTGGGGCTTAGGCGTAAAAATACCTTCGAAAGTAAGCACAATTGGGGGGCATGTGATGTTCGATGATGACCAGCAAACACCAAATACAATGATGGCTTTGTTTGAATTCCCAAATCCAGCCGGAGGTGGTGACAAAATGAAAATCCTTCAGTTTGAAGTCAGGCACTGGATATCATATCCCGAAGGGAATTTAGGTTCAGGAGAAAACCTTGCAAATACATATATGACAAGCGCGGCGAATACAGTAGGTAATATATTTTTTGGTTCAAAAGGATACATGCTTAAAGATGTTTCTGGCTGGCAAACATTTATGGGAAAGGAAAGGGAACCGGGAGAATCGGGCAAAGGAGAGGGAAACCATTATCAAAACTTTATTGATGCAATCAGGGCAAACGATCAGAGATTATTGACAGCACCAATTGAAGAGGGATTTTATTCCTGTTCTCTAATTCATTTGGCAAATATTTCGTACCGACTTGGTAGAACATTGAATATTGATACTGAAAATTTCAAGGTCATTAATGACGACGAAGCAAACCGAATGTTTACAAAGGATTACAGAAATCCATATTTATTTCCAACAGCCGTTTAAATACCTGAATGGATTGTCCCATAATTAGTCAGTTTCATGACCACTTTCTAAATATGATAATAAAATAATGATTAGAATTAATTAGAATAATTTTATAAGTTTCATAAAACCAGAAATTTGTTTTTGTAATTTCTTAGAAAATAATTTTTGGTACGTGTCTTGCTGTATATATGCTAAATTTTGCAAAATATTAAAAATGGATATAGTTAGCAGTACAAAAAAAATCGATACAAGCACAAGAAATAATTCAATTACCAAGTCAAATAATTCATTTGAAGTTGTAGTTATTGAGGATAATAAATTAACAAATACGATTTTGAGCAGAGCTTTGGAATCTACAATAAAATCGATTCAGAATTTAAAAAACATAACAGTAAACTTTTTAAGTTTTCAAAATGGGAGTGATTATCTAACCTATTTGGAGAGCAAAGATTTTAGTAGTTTAAAACTTATTGTTTTTTCAGATTACCACCTGGAAGATAATATGGATGGTGGTGAGATTTTGAAAAATACCAAACAAAGGAAAGCTGATGCTTCAGTTATAATTATGTCTGACTCATCTAATGAGCAAATTTGGCTTGATGCCGTTAAGAATGGGGCATACTGTTTTCTTCCAAAAAGTAATAATATACCTGTTGTTTGTTCTGAATTGTTATTACAAATGGTGGTATGAAATAAATGGATTGTCAACTTGAATTTTTCAATTCGATACAATTTTCCCTGGAATGAAATACGCGGTCTGATTCTTTGATATCCGGGATAGCAAATTCGTTCTATTTAAATGCCCACTAATATTTTACATCTTTTTATCTGTTTTGCAAAGCTTATTTAAATATAAAACACTTTTTCCTTGAATATAAATCTTTTGGTTTTTCAATAATATTGGTAATATTTGCTGTTCACATATAAACCAATAGACAATGAAACGACGTGATTTATTAAAATCTGCTTCAGTTTTAGCAACGGCACCTCTTTTTTCTTCCTGGACAAATGGATTTTCTGCGTTAAACAACAACACGAATACTGTAACAAATCAAATCTCCCGTTTTGGCGATGGCCGCGACTGGTTTTTTGATCGGCGTTATGGCATGTTTGTACACTGGGGATTATATTCAATTCCTGGCTGGCATGAACAGCACCAATGGCGGGGAAGAGTTGAAAGAAGTGAATATGTGAAACTGGCGAATGAATGGAATCCCCAAAAATTCAATCCGGAACAATGGCTCGATTTAATGGAAGAAGCCGGAATGAAATACATTACAATTACTACAAAACATCATGATGGATTTTGTTTGTGGGATACAAAACAAACCACTTTTAACACCATGAACACACCATTCAAAAAAGATATAATCGGAATGTTGGCTGATGCTTGTCATAAACGCAATATCCCCCTTTGCCTGTACTATTCCATTGCCGATTGGAATCATCCAAATTATCCAAATGAAGGTCGCCACCACGAACTTCCTCCCCAACCACAGGATTCGCCTGATTGGGGAAAATATATGAATTTTCTGAAAGAACAAGTACGGGAGCTTTGTACAAATTATGGCGAAATTCACGGGTTTTGGTGGGATATGAACGTGCCGCTTTATAAAGACAAATCCATAAATGCTATGATTCGCCAACTTCAACCCAAGGCTGTAATTAATAACCGTGGTTTTGATGAGGGTGATTTTGGTACACCTGAACGTGATTATGATAATTCCGCAAACGAAGTAAAAGGTTTTGAAAGAATTACTGAAGCTTGTCAATCTGTTGGAATGGAAAGCTGGGGATATAAAAAAGACGAGGATTATTATACAGATCGGCACTTGATTGCAAGTATAGATAAATACCTTGCCCGCGATGCAAATTACCTGCTAAATGTTGGTCCAACCGGTGAAGGTATTATTCCCCAACAATCCGCAGAAATCCTAAAACGGATTGGCATTTGGAAAAAATCAGTTGACAAATCTTTAATAAATGTTGAATTCAATTCAGTGTTGACAGAAGCAACGGGTGTACTGACAACTAACCGGGACAAGACTTTATATGTACACCTAAACAGGTTGCCTGTTGGAAATGGGATAAAACTGAAACCTATTTCTGTTGCCCCACAAAAAGCAACTTTGCTCAATACCGGCGAAATGGTAGATTTTATAGTGAACTTGTGTCCCAGCGACCATTTAACCCGACAACCATATTTACGTTTGCGCAATCTTCCGGTTGATGAAATGTGCAATAACGTGATGGTAGTAAAACTTGAATTTGACAGACCGCTGAAGAAAATTACAAAAACTGAAAAGCAGAATGTGGATGTGGAATTAGAGAAATAATAGTTGGTTACGGGGTGCAAGTTTCGTGTTCAAAACCTGCCTGAATGACATGGTCGGTCAGGTTTAAAGTGCAGAGAAGTATAAAAATAAATGTCAATGAATACATTCTTTATTTTTTGTAAGAGTTGTACTTTTTGATTAATCAGCATGTTTTAAAATCGAAAGAATTTGATGAATCAAAAATTTTGTAAGTTTGAAGATAACTTTAAACCGATGCGAAAATATTTGATTTTTACTTTAATTTGCCTGTTTCTGCTGAACTTAAATCTTTTTTCAAAAGAAACTAAAATAATGCGTGTGTTGATATTTAGTGGCCGGAATAATCACGAATGGCAGCAAACAACGCCTGTTTTGCTAAACATTCTTTCACAATCCGGAAAATTTTCCATAAAAATTACTGAAAGGCCGGACACACTTACTATCGCCGATTTTTTGCAAACCGATGTTGTAATTTCAAATTGGAATTCATGGCCTGAAAATGATTTGCGATGGACAGTACATACGGAATCGGCACTTCTTCAGTTTATTCAAAATGGAGGAGGATTTGTCACTTTTCATGCTTCTTCATCAGCTTTTTACAACTGGTCTGAATTTCAAAAAATTAGCACAGCAACATGGATTATGGACACAACTTTTCATGGTAAACCATCAGAAACCAGTATAACTATAACCGATAAAACACATCCGGTTACAAAAGGTGTAACCGATTTTGTTATTTTCGATGAGTTGTGGATAAAAGCCGCTGAAAACCCAATATTTGAAGTACTGGGAGTTGCATCGAACAAGGAAATAGCAGAAAAAGGAATTAAACCACAACCTGCGATAATGGTGGCCGCATATGGAAAAGGCAAAATATTTCATACAATTCTTGGGCACGATACTATGGCGATTCAAAACCCGGATTTAAAAGTTTGCTAATCAATGCAACCGAATGGGCTGCAACAGGAAAAGTTACAAAATGAGAGAAAAGTAAAATCAGAATAAAAATCAAAAAACTAAAATCAACTGCTATGAACAACCAACATTCGAGAAGACATTTTTTAAAAACCTCCTCTGCAGGTGTTGCCGCCCTAATTGCAATTCCAACTATTTTATCATCTTGCGCGAAAGGTGCAAACGACCGGATTTTAATCGGGCACATTGGTGTCGGTTCGCGTGGACAAGATGAATTGGTGAATTATTTTTTGC
>JBBQPP010000048.1:0-13936 GCA_038217255.1 Bacteroidales bacterium
TTGTGCATGTTCATTTTAACAATGTCCAACGCAGCATCCGAATTGTCGTCCCAACGGCGGCAAAGGTAAATATTATCGTAAATGCGGCCAATTTGGTAATTACGCGAAATGGCCAATCCCACAGCATAATCTTCGCCGTAACTAGTGTTCGGAACACGCACTTCGCGTAAAACGGGTGTATAAAATGCACGTGGCGCTCCCAGCCCATTAATTCGAAGCGCATTGTTTTTACCGTTATCAGGTGTCCATTCTTTGTGGTCGATAATTCCCGGCGGAATTTCATCCAAATCGAAATTCACCAATTTGTAAGTTCCAACCACCATTGCACATTTTTCTTTTTCAAATACATCCACCACCTTTTGTAAGGTGTTTTCGTCTTTGTAAATATCGTCGCTGTCTAACTGCATCGCAATCATTCCACACCGGGAATCGTGCACGGCCAGGTTCCAGCAACCACCAATTCCCAGGTCGCGACGCTTGGGTATAATATGTACGATGCGTTTGTCTTTTTCAGCAAATGTGCGAATAATTTCAGTGGTTTTGTCTGATGAGTGATTATCCACTATTATCAGGTTGAAGTCGAAATCAGTTTTTTGCATCAACACACTTTCGATGGCATCGGCAATGGTTTTTTCGCGATTGAAAACCGGAATTACCACCGAAGCTTTCTTGTCGAAACTGGCGGCATCCAAATTCACCGGTTCAAATTCAGGCGACAACCAGGCACCGACATCTTTCAAATGTTCGGTAGCTGCCTGTTCCATTTCAATTTGCACGGCGTGATTTTTTGGATCTACGTAGTCAAATATCTTCTGTCCACTTTTGCGTGTATCGGTTTCGTCAATGGTATAAATGAATTCAGGCATTCTGAAAAATGTCCCCAACTGCGAAATTTTCAAACGCAGGTAATACAAACCTGCTTGTTCAAAATCGCGGGTCATATTGGCCATGGCCTTTGTAAAAGCACTGGCACTAAACAACATCAGCGGGCCAAAATCAAAATCGTCGCGCAAACTGCCGGCCTGACAATCGATCACCGGGTGCGCTTCCAATTTACCATCCTTCACTTCATAAAAATCTGAATAAACCATAACGGCGTCCATCGCCTGGGCAGTTTCTACCATCCTTTCCAAGCCAAATTGCCCCAATGCCAAAGCAGTTTCTTTAGTAAGCAGCAAAACATAATCGGCATGTTCCGAAGCAGCTGCAATTGATTTTAAAGTATTAGTATCTGTCAATTTCCCAAAAGAAAACGACTTTGCTTTCCCGCCCAATTCGGATGCCAATTTTTCGACAACAAAAATATTTTGAACGGTTTTATTTGCCTGTAATTCAGCTATTGCGACATCAATTCCAGTAATCTTACTATTCGGTATAAAACAATTAATTTTCAACATATCGGTCTGTTATTTTTGAATGATTGAATTTACTATTTCTTTGAAAAGTTGATTGCGCTGCGCCTCTCCCTCCAAACTCTCGAAAGGAAAGCCTAATACCGCAACATTATATTTTCCCTTTGTAATTGTAGCCGCACTCACATTATCTTCGGTATAATGGAAATAAGTTGTTTTTTCTTCCCCAAAAAGCAAATCTACCAGGTCGTAATTTATGAAGCTCGACAAATTGGTTTTCTACCGCTTCATCGCCGGCAGTAGCAAAACTGTAGCCTGCTGCCTATATACTTTGCCCGTGAATGGTAGAGAAATCGAAAGTATTTCCCCTAAAAATATTGCTTTCGAGGTTTGCGTAACTGGCTCCGTGCCCCGGGCTGTCGTCGTCGAGCCAAGGCGAACTTCGATCGTAATCATACTGGTCGCAAACCGAGCCAATTTCAAAACCGTTTACAATAAGAATGTCGCCTTTGTTTTTTTCGGAGCGTCCAACAGAAATTACCCCGGACGGGAAGCTTTCGCCTCCTTGATTGATGGCGGTAATTTTAAAATTGCATACTCTCCCTTTTTCAAGAATTTGGATGCTTATGTTTGTATTTTTGGTAAGTGCCCCACTATCAAAACCTTTGCTGCCTTCACTTTGGCAAACCATATGTTTTTCGGCTTTTGCTGTCGGCTCTAAAGGATCTCCAGCCAGCAACCAGCTCAATTCAACCGTATTTTCATTTGTACATTTCGACGTAACATTATCGACAGGCAGCAGCTGTACTACATATTCGTAGTCATTTTGTTTAGAAATATACCGCAACATCCGTTTATAAATTGCACGCGACACATCCAACTTGAATTTGGGATGCAACATAAATCGCACATCGTTAAAATTTTGATGCGACAACAACTCCAATAACATTGTTGGTACATTCAGACCATACGCCTCGCTATATTGGGCATTCCACATTCCACGGCGAGTCCAGTTACAGCCATAAATGGCATTAATGTCGTCAACAATTTGTCCCAATCCGCTGCCTAAACGCACGGTATCTGCCGAACATTGAAATTGGCTGTTTTTGGGCGTTATCAATTCCACTTTCCCATTATTCTTATTTCGTCCGTTTTCAAAATTGAACTTCCCCAAATAAATCCAGGTTCCAAATCCCATGCTTTGATCTACAACAAAATCGTTTATTCCGCAAGAATGGTGAACACGGTAAGTTACTTTACCATCTCTTTTTCCATAAGAAACATAAACTGCATAGTCGCCGGCAACAGCAAAATCAGAGATGTATTCAACAACATTTTCTTTATTACCACCCTCAAAATTTTCAAGAGTTCCCAAGTGAAAAGGATTTTCGTAATCATAAGGAGGATTGCCAATTGCAAATCCCTCGGTTTTATCGGTTCTGTTTTTGGGTTTCCTGAATTTGCTTTTCCCGGTAGAAGCGTCATTATCAGCAATCACTTCGTTGATTTGCCAGTCGCGTTCTCGCGTAATAAAAATATTAGCCCCGGCATTCTCCAGCATAGGGGCTATAAACGGCACAACGAGCGATGTCGGCAAAATATCCTCCAAAGTAGTAAACAGCCTCGCATGTTGCCATTCCCAGCGATCAAGTTTTGACTCGTAGTACCAGCCATGACTATTCCAAAGTACGATGTTGGCATTTTCTAAGCCATTCGTTTTTGAATATGGTTTTACCGGTTCAACCACATTTTTCCGTTCGGGTGGCATTCCTTTTTGTGGAAGTCGTTTGGTATCATATGTCAAATTTTTTCGGCTATAACTGGGAATCAGTTCCCTAAAAAGCACACCATTACTAAATACATCTATTTTCGTTTCGGAAAAATCCGATGGCAAAACCGCTCTGATTTTTTCCATAAGCAATTCTTCATTACCCTCCCGGACGGGCATTTCTGCCAATGCTTTGTTGAAATGAATTTCGAGTTGATTTCCGTCAGCATCAAAAAATACAGAATCGACCAAAACTCGTTTGCTATTCACATAATTATAGGGTTGCAAATAAAAATCGGAGCTGTGTTGTCCTGAAAATTCTTTATTTAGTAATACAACCAAAGTTTCTGCGACTGCCCGGCTGCTGCACCAGAAAATACAATTGACACGATTAGTAATGAAACGAAAGGGAAATTATTACTACGTAGCAAAGGTTTAACGTTGTGGTTTTTACAAAATATCATCTCAAAAGTCGAATGTTTAAATGATGTACAAACATAATAAAATGCATTTGTATTACATATTACAAATACAAATAATTATTATATCTTTGTACAAACGGACCGCAATAAGTTACAAACTTAATTCTTATTCAACAAAAAAATGATAGCAATAGCTGATAGTGGATCTTCAAAAACCCATTGGGTTTTTATATCGGGAAGCGAAACTATCGCAATTGAAACTTTGGGTATCAACCCTTTTTTCCAGGAAACCGACCAAATAATATCGGGAATCAAGTCTAGTATCCCTGAAAATTTAAGCAATACATTTAAGAAAGTGTATTTTTATGGGGCAGATTGCATAAAAGGAAAAACAGGCAAAACAGTTGCCTATGCATTTATTTCGGGATTTTCAAGTACCAAAGTACAAGTGGAAGATGACATGACCGGGACGGCAAAATCCTTATTGGACAGCAACCAGGGCATTGCCTGCATTTTGGGTACCGGAGCCAATTCGTGTTTTTACAATGGCAAAGAAATAAGTGATAAAATACCAACCCTGGGCTTTATTCTCGGTGACGAAGGCAGCAGTGCACATCTGGGGGAATTGTTCCTGAACGATTAATTCAAACGCGCCGTCCCTGCTGAATTAATAAAAAAAATTGATGACGAAATGAAACGCGACATGGCAGAGGTTTTAAATTCAGATATAAACAAGAATATCCAAGCCGGTATCTTGCAGGTTTTTTCAAATTCATACACAGAAATAAAAACCACATCTATACGCAAAACCTTATCAAACAAATCCTTACACAGCTCTTTATTAAAAACATCGAACGCTACGAAAACTACTAAAACACAATGGTAAACTTTGTTGGCTCAATTGCCTTTTATTATAACAATTTATTACAAAAAGTGGCATTCGACCGCAACATCAGGATAGGACAAATAATACACAACTCAACCGAAGGTTTAAAATCAAACTAAAGCAACAACAACAACAACAACTAAAAATGAAAATAACAGAATCAACATCATTATACGACAACCTGGATCAGATGCCTTTGACTGACATATTAAAAGGTATTAACAGCGAAGACGCCAAAGTTCATTTGGCAGTGGGAAAACAGATCCCAAAAATTGAGAAATTTGTAGCCCAATTGGTTGAGCGCGTGAAGCTTGGTGGTAGGTTGTTTTATATCGGAGCCGGAACCAGCGGCAGACTTGGCATTTTAGATGCCTCGGAAGTACCACCTACATATGGAGTGCCTGACGGCGTGGTGGTTGGCCTCATCGCAGGTGGCGACACGGCAATCAGAAAAGCAGTTGAATCAGCAGAAGACAATCCCCACGGTGCCTGGAAAGATTTAGGACCGTTTAATGTAACCGACAAAGATACCATTATGGGTATCGCCGCTTCAGGCGGCACACCCTATGTAATTGGCGGATTGCAAGATGCCAAAAAAAATGGCCTGCTAACGGCCTGCATTACCTGTAACCCAAATTCGGAAATTTCAAAAGTAGCCGACATAACGATTGAACCCGTTGTAGGTCCCGAATTTGTGACCGGAAGCACACGAATGAAAGCCGGGACTGCACAAAAACTGGTTCTGAACATGGTAACCACTTCGCTAATGATAAAACTGGGCCGCGTAAAAGGGAACAAAATGATTGACATGCAGCTTACCAATAAAAAACTGGTAAAACGCGGTACAAAAATGATCGTGGAAGAAACCGGAATGTGCCCCGACAAAGCAAAAAGACTACTTATCCTACATGGCTCCGTTAGGGCGGTAATCGATACCGTAGAAAAGGTAAACCCAAAAGCTTAATAAAAGTAAATCTGTTTATTATAGAACCGTACTTCCTTATTTCCGTATATAAATTTTATGCGGGATTAAATAAAACATTCTTGTGCCTTCAATACGTTCTGGTTCATTTTTAATGGATGCAACTCAATAGCATGTTTCGTGAGAATTAAATACAAATACATGTTCTAATATTTGGATTTATATTACAAATACTTTAATATTGCATATATAAGATGTCATACATCTAAAATAATTCGAAATTGTTTAATTTTTAAATCCACTGTTTATGAAAAAAATTTTTACTTTACTTGCCTTAGCAACAATTACTGTTGCATCATTTGCACAAACACCAAAACTCACCGAATTGTGGAATCACTCTACCCGCAGCACGGCTACTGACGCTGGTGGTGGACTACTACTGGAAGGCACTCCCCCCTCATGGATGGGCGCCACAACTGAACGCGGAATGGTTACCGCCAACGGAAAAATTTACGTGGTTTCCAGGAACGAAGGGACCAAACTGCTGATTATCGATTCGGCTACCGGTGAATTATCTTCTACCATAATGCTTCCCGAAGGAACATTTACTGAAGGTATTTATCCGGCCAACACCATTGGAGCCACCGAATCGGGCGACCTGGTAATTGCCAATCTTACAGTTAACACAAAAGGTGCTGACAGTCTTGGAGTAGCAACATCCGGAAGTTTCTTTAAAGCTTACTTCGTTGACATGAACGACGCTGGTGACGACACCGTTAGCATTACGAACATTGTTCGTTGGAACAACTTAGGTGACACCATAAACCCGCAGTTCAGATTGGGTGATGGTTTTACCTTCTACGGTGACATTGCCGATGGTAAAAATGGATATTTAGCTACTGTTGGTGCAGGTTCAAATTACATTTTGACATGGAAAGCAGAAAATGGTGTAGTTGCGGCAGAACCGATGATTTATCAAGCTGCCAACTCTAATCCTGCTCCTGCTGAAGGCGCTGATGTAAATTTTGCCACTGCACCTCAACTCTCTGGAGTAAGCGAAAACTTGCTTATTGTTGATGGCAACAACTTATTTCCTGCCGTTTATGATTTGTCTAGCGAAGATCCAACCGCTATTGAAATGGTGGCAACTTTTTCGGGCGAAGTTACGCCTGCAACTACCAACCTTAATGGTGTAGATTATTTCGAGTTCAAAGACCGCATGTTCGTGGTAGCTGTTACCAATTTCTGGAACACAGCACTACCCGAAGTCCCAATGAATTCATTTGAGGTGTTTGAATTGGTAAATGGCGATTGGGAACAAGCAGTATCATTGGGTTACGTTCCTGAAAATGGATTGAGCGCTACCAATGCCACTAAAAACACTTCGTTTGCGTATCCTGCATCTGTTGACGTACAAGAGGACAAAGCCGTTATTTATGTGATGTCGGCCAATATGGGTATTGCAGCATACGAATTGACACTGACTTCTACCGGAGTAGAAAATGTTGCAACACATGAACTGAGCATTTATCCTAACCCGGCTAAAGACATTTTGAATTTCTCGAAAAACCTCGCTTCAGTAAAATTGTATGACCTGAGCAGCAGGTTGGTTCGCGAAGAGCAAAACGTTTCAAGAATAAACGTAAGCAACCTGAAAGGTATTTTCATCGTACAATCAATTGACGAAAGCGGAAATACATCATACAATAAAGTAATTGTACGATAATATTTTCTTTTGTTAGTTACAATATTTTTAAAGAGGTTGCCCTAACAAGGGCAACCTCTTTTGCTTGTAAGGCATTTTATATTAAGATTTTAAACAACAGAAGGCCAAAGTTCGCACGACATATAAACGCTATATTGTTCGTATAAATACAGAATTACTATTTATCAACTCTCAGTTAAAAAACAAGATAAAAATCGACAATAAACGGCTCATATTCCGCTTACAATCAACAATATAGGACAGTACTATTTTTCGATAAATTTAAAATATGGAAATTAACATAAATGATGTATTACAAATATAAAATGTCCTTGTTATTTTCTCCAAAATTTAATAATATTGTATCAAATAATATTGTTTAGAAGTGTAATACACCTCAGAATTTAAATCATTTCAAATGAAACAAGCATGAGAATAAAATTAAGCAAACAATGTATGTCGATTAATAGCCGGTTATCGTACCCGTTAATAAAACATCGGTTTATTGGCTTATTAATCGTTAGTGTTCTTATTGGCATGAATGCATTTGCCGTTCCCGATAACTCTATGCCTGACAACAAATTGGGTAACAAGGTGGATGCGCTGCAAAACACCATTGAAATAACAGGTACCGTAACCGATGAACAAGGCCTTGGTTTGCCTGGGGTAAACATTATCGAAAAAGGAACCATGAATGGTGTTGTTACAATGCCTAATGGAGAATATAGCATCGAAGTACCTTCCAGTTCCACTCTGGTTTTTTCTTTTGTTGGATTTAAAGCACAAGAAGTGGAAGTTAAAAACAGGAATAAAATAGATATCGTACTTGCGGAAGAATCGCTGGGAATTGAAGAAGTAATAGTTACGGCAATGGGTGTGGTGTCTGAAAAGAAAGAGCTAAACTTTGCCGTTCAAGCCGTTGATGCGGAAACGATTACCCGTGATAAGCAGGCCAATTTTGTTGATGCTTTGCAAGGACGTATAGCAGGAGTTGAAGTTTCGGGAACAGGTGGTTCGCCAACCGCCAATTCGCAAATCATCATCCGTGGTATTGCCTCTATTAATCCGGCACAAAACAACGAGCCTATTTTTATTCTCAATGGGATGCACGTATCCGGGGGGGCTTCAAAGGCTGCCGAGATAAACCCGAATGACATTGCCAACGTAACCGTACTGAAAGGTGCCGCAGCAGCTGCACTTTATGGTCAGGAAGCGGCCAATGGTGCCATAATGATTACCACTAAATCGGGTAAAAAAGGCGACATTCAGGTGCAATTGAGTTCTACCTTGCAAATTGACGAAGCTTACCGTGTGCCAGAAACTCAAGACATGTTCCTGCGCGGCAACGACGGTGTTTACCGCGAAGAAACCTTCACCAGCTGGGGACCGCTAAAACCTGAAGGAATGCAAACCTACGACAACCTCAACAATTACCTGAAAACCGGAGTATATCAAAAATACGACCTCTCTGTTTCGGGAGGTAGCGACAAATTCACCACCTACTCATCGGTGAGTTATTCCGACCACCAGGGAATTGTGCCCGAAGACTTTTTAAATCGGGTGAGCCTCTTGTTCAAAACCGATTACAACATTAGCGACAACCTGAAAATGGGCTTTATGGCCAACTTGTCGAAACGGGAATCGCGCGGTCCGGGCTCCATTGGTACCGCCTACAGTTGGCCGATCAACGATGATATGTCGAACTACAAAAACCCGGATGGTAGCATGCGCTACTTGTGGTACAGGGTTGAAGATTTGGGCAACAACAAATACAACCGCATTCACAACGCTACCAATCCGAATTGGGGCCGTTATGAAGATTCTGGCTTAAGCGAATCATACCGTACTTTGGTGCAGGCCACCATCGACTGGACTCCCATTAAAAACCTCATTTTTACAGGACGTTTGGGCTACGACCTCACTCATTCCGAAAGCCAAAGCAGCGTTTCTGCACGTTACCAACTTTTAGATGAGGAAGAAATTACACCCTCCGATCTCCCCTTTTTTGGCTCTTTCAGCTATAACGACGGAAAAAGTACCGTTGTCAACTCGGGTATTTTAGCCCGGTATTTATGGGAACTGAACGATGACATGAGCCTAAATTTCATGGCCGGATCTGATATTAAAACATCACAAGGGCGCTCAAACTCGATCTCGGGCGACCAATACATTGTTCCGGAATTTGAAAGCTTAAACAATACGGCAGTTATCGAACCCGACTTAAATTACAGGTCGATGTACCGCAACGAGAAAAATACTTACGGTTTTTACGGAGAAGTGAAACTCGATTACAAAGGTCTGGCGCAGATTGGTGTTACCGGCCGTAACGATCATTCTTCAACCCTTCCCAAAAAGAACAATTCCTATTTTTATCCATCTTTGAGCGGAGGTATTATTTTTACTGAGCTGTTCAACATTGCCGACAACAAGTGGATTAGCTTTGGTAAGCTGCGCGCCAACTGGGCAAAAGTGGGTAAAGACGCACCTCTCTATCGTTTGAACAACTGGTACTTATCGATGCCTTTCCCCGATGGAGGTTATGGAATTGACCCGGCCAGGAGCAGCAACCCCAATCTGAAACCAGAATTCACCACATCGTGGGAAATTGGTACAGATTTGCGCTTGTTTCAAAACAAAACCCGCATAGATGTGGCCTACTACTCAACACTGGTGGAAGACCAGATTGTTGACGTACGGGTTTCTCCGGCATCAGGAAAAATTTTACAGACCCGAAATGAAGGAAACATCAAAAACCGCGGCGTGGAAATTACCTGGTCGCAAAGCCTGTTTGACAATAACGATTTTTTGTGGAACATGACCACCAACTTTGGCACCAACAAAGGTACAGTAGAAGATTTACCGGATGGTTTGGTTGAAGTATATCATTATGCCGGACAAATTGGCGATATCCGCCCAACGGCATATTTGAATGGTTCAACACTAGCCCTTTCGGGAAAAGATTATTTGCGAACCGAAGACGGCACCATCATTGTGAATCCTGATGGAACACCAAAAATAAACGCCAGCAGTTCGTTACTCATTGGAAACCGCGAGCCTGATTTTACGATTGGATGGCAAAATTACTGGCAGTATAGAAACCTTTCGTTGTCGGTTTTGATTAATTTCCGCAAAGGTGGCGATGTAGTAAACGGGACATTTAGAAGTTTGATGGGCAGTGGAATGGCAAAAGAACTGGAAGACTACCGCAACCGCGAATTATTAATCGATGGTGTGGTTGAAATGCCCGACGGTACTTACTCGCCAAATACACAACCGGTAATCTTCAACCAGCAATTCTACAACAATTATTTTGCGCCTGTCGGCTCTAATTTCATCGAAGATGCATCGTTAGTGCGTATTACAAATGTAACGCTCGGTTACGATTTAAGTAAAATGATTAAAAATAGCAGCATTAAAGGACTGAATCTTTCGATTACAGGCCGCAACTTATTATTGCTCACCAATTACAGCGGCTCCGACCCGGTGGTAAACTACACAGGTTCGTCGGGTGGAACGGGAACGTATGGAATAGACAATATGCCCATTCCAAATACCCGATCAATTTCGTTTAACATTAGTGCAAAATTTTAATTAACAAACGGTTATGAAAAATTTGAAATATATTATAATTTGGACTTTAGCGCTGGTTATGGCCACAAGCTGCGAAGATTATTTGGGAGACAACCGCGACCCCGATGCAGTTGATATGGTTCCACCAGATCAGATATTACCAGTCGTACTTTTCTACTCTTCCCTACAAAATTACGACCACAGTGAATATGGGGTATATTTAAGTCAATGCCTGACTACTGCCGGAAAAAGCCAAACCGGCTCGCATGCGTACCGCAGCGGATGGGAATTTTTGGGAATGAACCGTCATCCACAATGGCGCCGCCACTTTTTTGATGTAGGTGCAAACGCCCGCGACCTTATCCTTTTTTCTTCGGAAGAAAATTCAATTAACTACGTAGCCGTGGCACGTTTGATAAACCTTTTGTCGGTGCAGCAAACTACCGATGTTTTTGGCGACATGCCACTTTCCGACGCCTACAATTCTTCATCACCAAAATACGACACACAGGAAGCTATTTACAGTTGGATGCTGCAGGAGGCCGACGATTTGATTGCTCTTTTTAACAGTGCAGAAGTAACACAACCCACCAACCGAATCATAGACAAGGACGTGGATAGGATTTTTGCCGGCGACATGAACAAGTGGAAACAAATGGTTTATGCCGTTAAAGCACGGATTTTATTACGCGACTTACCAAATTTAAATACTGGTACCGCACAACAAATAGTTACAACTGCCGAAACAGCTTTAAACGGCTGGATTGATCCAAATTACAAATTCGATGGCGGTTCAAGTGTAGAGAAAAACAATATGTGGGGCCGCACCAACCGTCCGGTAGGTGGATGGCAAAGCCGCTCCAATGATTTAAGCGGTGCAATCCCATCTAAATTCTTCGTAGAAGACATGCTTGGCTTTAACCCTGCAACTGAAGAATTCACCGACCCCAGATTGCCTTACCTAATGAAAACTGGCGGCGATTCAGGTGCTGGCATTGATTCTACTTTCCGTTATCTGGAAAACAACATTGGAATGCCTGCATCGAGCAAAATAGAATGGTATCCTGATATGTATGTAAGCAGGCTGACCACCGACACCAGTACCATTTGCTTGTTTACAAAAGGCGAGTTGCATTTTATTATATCTGAGGCAGCATATTGGGCAGGTGACAAATCTAAAGCGGTAGAACACCTCATTGCCGGCATTCGCTATCACATGGGGCGTCTGGGAGTTCCTACAGAAAAAGCCGAAGCGTACATTTCAAATCCCGATTTGGTGCCCGGAACCGCAAACATCACTTTAAGCCATATTATGCAGGAAAAATATAAAGCCATGTATTTGCAACCCGAACAATGGAACGATTTGCGCCGCTATGCATACAGCAACAGCCAAAACAACATTACTTACGACAATTCCATAATTTATCCTACGTTACGCCGCCCTCACAACCTATATGAAGCTTATTGGAGTAAAGAAAATGAATGGATACAGCGTATTAATTACGACCCGGAAACCGAAGAAAAATACAACCGTGAAGAGTTGATCAGATTAGGAGCTTTCCGTGATCCAGAATGGTTGAAAAAACCCATGATTTGGGGACGTGCTAATTAAACATCGTTTAAAAACTTTAAAAATTAAGGAAAATGACAAATACATTAAAATATATTTTTGGGGCACTTACCGGTGTTTTTCTGTTGGCTTCATGCGAGATAAACGACCCAATTAACGAAATTGCCCGAACCGGCGATATCGGGGCCAATGTTTATATGGAAATTCCATCGGCCAATGTTGCGGCAGGCGAACCGGTAGCTTTTCAAACCGAATATTGGTCGGTTGACAATCAATTTACATCCCTGGCTATTTGGTATTCGGTACATGCCAATATCAAGTATTCCATTACGGGTTTCCTCACCGGTTACGCTTTTTCTCTCGATTCCGCTTCTCTGGCGCGCGAATCGCAAGAAATAAAAGCTTACGAGCATTCAGCATCGAGCTACAACGAAGAAAAATTTTCGTATGTCATCAACGACCAATTCCCGGTGAGTTATACTTTGGCTACCGCAAGTATCGAAAATGAAGAAACCTACAACCAAAACCAGATAGATAAGCTTTTTCCTGCTCCCATTATCAACTCATTTTACGAAGGATATTTTCCAACCCTGGATTACGAAATGCTAAAGGAAGTTATGGTTGAAGACAACAGTGTGATGGATTCGGCCACCTTCGAATCGCATTTCGAAATTGTGGTTACTACACCAGACGACGGAGGCACCCCCATCGAAAAAAAAGTAATGAAAGGGGAATCGGCACCAGTTTTACTGGCCAGTTTTAAACTAGTACGGTTAGACGCACTGGTTTATAACCCAGACAAGTTTTATTACCAGCTCAACTATTCAAAATCGTTTCAGTTGAAAGCCCGGTTCAGGGTAGTAAATGGGAACGATGTTGAAAATTTCTCGGACGAAAAAACTATTACGGTAAACTAATAACGAACGATTAAATTCAACATGCTATGAATAAAATACAACAATCAATATCATTTCTGCTAATGCTTTTTGCATTGGCGGTATTAGTTTCGTGCGAAAACGAAATTGTAGTGGAAGAATTTGAATCGGCAGCCGTAGATTTTAGCTACCAGTCAACTTCGATTCATTATGTAATTGGCGAAAACATCAATTTCACCAACCAGTCGCTGGTGGGCGATTCGTACCAGTGGGATTTTGGTGACGGCAACACTTCAACCGAGCCAAACCCTTTACACAAATATACACAACCAGGCACATATAAAGTAAAACTTACAGTGGCCGAAACTGGTTATGCCGAGAAAACAATAATGATAAGCGACATTATACCAATTGTAAGTTACTCATCGGAAGATGGCGCAATTGTTTATAATCAGTCGAAGGTAAAATTCGATGTGCAGTTGCTCAACCCCGAAAATCAATCGGCAATTTACCAATGGTCTTTCCCCACTGGCACTACTGGTGAGGGAATTGACGAAAACGGGAAATCATCACAGGAATCTCCTGAAGTTGTTTTTGGAGCTATTGGAAGTCAAAACGTTACACTTAAAATTGTTTTGGGTGATAAAGAGTTGACACCGCTCAGTGTAAACGTAAAAGTAAACTACGACAAACCGGTTAAAACATTGTTCTATGCTGTAAAAGGTGGCAACATTATGTCGAGAAAACTAATCTACGACGATATCGACCAAAGCATTAACAATCCATTCAATCTGGGTTATCGCTCGGGCAAACACCCGCTAACACTTGATGTTGCAGGCGATTGGGTTTATGTATTCGATGCCGGA
>JBBQPP010000049.1:0-13916 GCA_038217255.1 Bacteroidales bacterium
ATCAGTTTTCATATCACGGAGTTTAGCAACCCATTTTGCCGGCTCAAAATACTGAACTTGAGAGTCATGCAAACCGGTAGTAACAATTAAGGCCGGATAATTTTTTGCTTCAACATTATCGTAAGTTTATACATGCACCCATTAAAAGTCCACCAGCACTGCCGCCCATTGCAAAAAGCTTTTGGTTGTTTGTATATTTCTCATCAATTAAAAACTGTGCACAATCGTTGAAATCAGTAAATGTGTTCATCTTGTTTAGCAATTTACCATCCTCGTACCAAGCCCGTCCGTTAATCTGTCCTCCGCGAATATGTGCAATTGCATACACAAAACCACGATCGATTAACGGAAGGATTGACAACCGAAATGAAGGATCCATTGTTGCACCATAAGATCCATAGCCATAAATTAAGGCTGGATTATTCCCGTTTTTCTCCATCCCTTTTCGGTAAACTATCGAAATCGGGATTTTTGTACCATCCATTGCACTGGCATAAATCCGTTTGGTTTCATAGTTGTTTTTATCAAATCCGCCAAGCACTTCAACTTGTTTCAACAAAGTCCGTTCTTTTGTAACAATATTGAAATCAAATATTGAATTTGGTGTTGTCAACGAAGTGTAACTATACCTGAAAATATCGCTGTCAAACTCCATATTAACATTTGATTGTACTGCGTAAACTTCCTCATCAAAATCAATGTAATATTCGTCTCCCTTTTTCGGTATAACGCGCAATTGAGTTATCCCTTCCTTCCTTTCTGAAACAACAAGGTATTTCTTAAACAAATCAAAATCTTCTAAAAATACTTCTTCGCGATGCGGAATTACTTCCACCCAATTTTCCTTTTCTGTTTTTATAACAGGTGTTTTAACGAGTTTGAAATTTTGGGCATTCAGATTTGTCCGGATATAAAAATAGTCGCCCAAGTGATCAACAGTATATTCCAAACCCCTAATCCTTGGCTGTATAATCTTGAAACTTCCATTTGGATTATCAGCATCCAAAAAGCGGAATTCAGAGGTTAGTGTGCTCACACTTCCAATTATCAAATACTTTTTCGACTTAGTTTTATAGATATAAGCATTAAACGTTTCGTCTTCTTCATAAAAAACAACTTCATCATTTTCAACCGGAGTTCCCAGCGTATGTTTCATTATTTTTTCGGAACGAAGCGTAACTTCATCCTTGAGCAGATAAAAAACCGTTTTATTATCGTTTGCCCAGGTTACTCCGCCAGTTGTATTTGGAATAATATCGCCAATGATTTCACCGGTTTCAATGTTTTTGAAATAAACCGTATATTGTCGCCGGCTCACCGTATCAATTCCAAAGGCAACCATTTTATTATCAGGACTTACATTCGACCCCCCAACCGCAAAAAAATCAAAACCATCGGCCATTTTGTTTACATCAAGCACTACTTCCTCTGGGGCATCCAAAGTTCCTTTTTTACGGCAACTCAAATAATATTCCTTTTCAGGAACCGTGCGTGTATAATAGTAGAAACCGTTGTCATTGTAAGGTACCGATTCATCTTCTTGTTTAATTTTCGATTTTATTTCTTCGAAAAGCTTTTCCTGAAGTGGCTCAGTATGTTTCATAACTGCATCGGTATAAGCATTTTCTGCTTCAAGATGTGCAATTACTTCTGGGTTATCGCGGTCACTCATCCAGTAGTAGTTGTCAATCCGGGTATCTCCGTGAATCGTAAGTTCTTTTGGTATTTTTTTCGCAACCGGTGGAGCAATTTTTTCATTACTTGTACAAGCGGTTAGAATAACGATTACCAGCGTAATCAATAAAAACAGATTTTTCATATTAAAAAGGTTAAAATATTATTTACAAAACAACATTGTATAATACCAAATGTTTCAAGCTCATGCTAATAATTATCGATGAAATTTTTCTGAGATAAATTTCAAGCCGTCATACAAACCTGTTCTCCAGTAACTCCATTCATGGCCTCCCTGCCTGACACGATATTCGTGGGGAATTCCCAAATCGCGCATTTTTACATGCAACGCCGAATTTCCTTTATACAAAAAATCATCATCACCACAATCAATGTAAAATCTAATGGATTTTAGTTTTTCCTTGTTAACTGTATCAAGCAAATGAAGCGGGCTGTATGCTTTCCACTGTTCACTCACTTTCCCATCTATCTTTGGTCCGTAAATATCTTTAAAATAGCCATCGTAATTGTTGTTTGTCGTAATTTCTTCATCAGTAAAAGTCCCTGAACTCATTGCCACGCAACTTGAAAAAAGATCGGGATTCCGCATTGATAAAGTCAAAGCACCGTAACCACCCATCGACAACCCAGCAATGGCTCGAAATTCCTTTTGTGACCGAATCCTGTATTCTTTTTCGATAAATGGAATAAACTCCTGGACGAACATATCTTCCCAGGGATCCTTTCCATCGAAACTATTAACATACCACGATACTTTCCCATCGGGCATAACAATTATGCACGAAGAAAAATCGCCGTTTGCGATGCCTTTATCGGCAATGGAATTTGCTTCGCCAAACTGGATCCAACCCGTTTCGTCATCCGAATAACCATGCAATAAATACAGCACAGGATAACTGCGCCCCGAAGTTTCATAATCAGCAGGCAAATAAATAGAGTATTCAACCGGATAAGCAACTTTTTTGCTAACAAACTTTAACGATTCCAGCACTTTACCGGTTTGCGAAAATCCGCTTAAAACAGTAACAAAAGTCAAGATTAGTACAAATAGTTTCTTCATTTTCGAATAGTTTTTTGTTGAATTACAAAACTATCAATAATTAAATAACAGATTAAAAATAAAGTAACAGAAAATCAACATATAAAAACAATTATCACAATAAACACCAAAATATCTTCTTAATATATTTACTAAGTTTGCGCACAATTAAAATAATAATTCAAAATGAAAAAAATTCTTATCCTTTTATCATTTACAGTGTTCGCTTTTGTTTCATGCAACAACAAACAAACACTGGTAGAATTAAAAACAGGGAGTTTGGTCATGGGCATTGATAAAACCGGAAAAATCAACCAACTCACCGACATTAAAAACAATGTGGATTATATTTCCACCGATTCAATTGCCCCACTTTTATCGTGTAAAGTAAATTCCGAAATGTTGCACCCGGTTTCGGCTTCATTTGAAAATGAAATCTTGAGTGTTCAGTTTGATAAAAATATTGAAGCCAAAATTAAAGTTGAAGAAAAACCAACGCACATCACTTTTGAACTTATAGAATTTAACTCTTCTGAAAAGGTAGAATTGATTGCTTGGGGACCAATCCCAACTACCATCAAAAAAATAATTGGTGAAACGGTTGGCGTAGTTCGTGGTGAAGATTTTGCTATCGGAATTCAGGCACTCAACCCAAAAACATTGGGCGGTTTTCCCTGGACTGATAATGATTGCATGCCACAATTCGATATTTTTGAACAGGAAGATTATTCTGATTTAAGTGAAGAAAATAAACGAGAAGTGTTGTACCGCGTGGAAGCCGCAAAACCAGAGAAATTCGGAAGTACTTTACAAGTTTATTGCCGTAACCGGACAGAAGAACGGATTATTTCGAACCTGAACCATGAAAAATACGTTTCGCCAGTTTTTGATGATGGTGGAATTATCGGATCAAAAATTGCCTTGTTTGGCTGCCCCGTTGATAAAACACTCGAAACACTTGGCGAAATTGAAATTGCTGAAGGCCTCCCCCATCCTATAATTGACGGCGAATGGGGAAAGCAGTCGCGCACTGCCTCGGCTGCTTACTTGATATACGGATATAACGAACACAATATTGATGAAGCAATTGCATATACAAAACAAGCCGGATTGCGATATTTATACCACCCCGGCCCGTTTAAAAACTGGGGGCATTTTGAATTGAATGAGGCCGAATTTCCTAATGGTTGGGACGGTTTAAAAATGTGTGTTGAAAAAGCTAAAAAAGAAGGGATTTATCTGGGGCTTCACACTTTATCCAACTTTACAACAACCAACGATCCTTACGTAACACCAGTTCCCGACCCACGTTTGGGAAAAGTTGGCTCGTCCGTTTTAACCGAAAATATTGACGCCACTCAAACAGAAATCCCAATCGAATCGCCTGATTTCTTTAATCAATATGAAAACAATAATTTACATGGAGTGATGATTGGCGAAGAGTTAATCCGTTACGACAAAGTTTCAGAATCGGCACCATGGAAATTGCTAAATTGCCAACGTGGGGAGTGGGAAACAAAAGCTCAAACACACGAAAAAGGCAATGAAATAAGCAAACTCGCCGACCATGGGTATAAAGTTTTCCTCACCAATCCCGAATTGAGTATTGAACAAGCCAAACGACTTGCTGAATTATACAATTATTGTGGATTACGCCAGATTTCATTTGACGGTTTGGAAGGAAACCGCTCAACAGGAATGGGGAATTATGGCGAAATACTTTTCACAAAAACATGGTGGGACAATCTTTCTGATGACGAAAAATCGCATATGATTTCAGATGCCAGCCGCACAACACACTATTTCTGGCACATATACAGCCGCATGAACTGGGGAGAACCGTGGTACGCCGATTTCAGGGAAAGCCAGACGGAATATCGCCTAAAAAACCAGGAGTATTTTCAGCGAAATTTAATGCCGGGAATGTTGGGTTGGTTTAGTATGCGAAACAATACACCGGTTGAAGATATTGAATGGATGCTTGCACGCTCAGCCGCGTTTAATGCGGGTTACGCATTTGTTTCAAACGACAGGGCAATGAAAACAAATGGTCAGGCTAACGACATTTTAAAACTCATTGGCGAGTGGGAAAAAGCACGAATGGGAAATGCTTTTTCAGATGAACAAAAAGAGCGGATGAAAGATATTAAAAATGAATTCAGCCTTGAACCAACCGGCGAAAACCAATGGAATTTAAGGCAAATACAATCGTTCAAATTCAAACACGAAGATAAATTGCGCCAACCGGGAGAACCTCTTTTCTCCACTTTCAAATTTGATAATCAGGAAGAAAATGCAACAATGGATTTCATACTAACCGCTGTTGATGCATCAATTTCGAAACTGAAAATTGAATTGGACAATAACAAAGAAACAGAAATACCGATTTCGCTGCACACTGGTGAGTCGGCAAAATATACGGGTGGCGACAGGATTGAAATATTGGATGAATATCTCAAAAAATCTGGCAGATTTAAAGTCAATCCCGATGATTTTAAATTGTCAAAAGGAAATC
Source organism: Bacteroidales bacterium (assembly GCA_038217255.1). GTDB lineage: Bacteria > Bacteroidota > Bacteroidia > Bacteroidales > Prolixibacteraceae > Draconibacterium. The sequence goes on from JBBQPP010000049.1 coordinate 5,250, forward strand.
ATTCAGTCATTTTCGATTGCACTTTTTCTGATAAAGGGAAAGAACCAGCGGCAAAATTCGAAGTACGTATTCCAGGAAAAGCGGAAACAGTGAAAGTGAACGATTAGGGACACGGACTTTCCAAAGTCCGTGATCTAATTCAATTTGAAAACCCATTTAGAATCAGGAGAAAGGATTCTCCTGCTCCCTTTTGAGACCGATCCTTGAGTTGGAAACTCAAAGTCCCAAGTCCATGAACTTTTTTTATCTTTAACAGCTATCTTAATAAACCATTTGCTTTATGATTGCTGTTTTCATCGCTTATCTTGTTATTCTAATCGGAATTGTGGCCTATTCCGCCCATCGTTCAAAAACAAACAACGACTTTGTTTTAGGAGGTAATAAAATCTCGGGTTTTTCACTGGCACTTTCTGAACGTGCTACCGGCGAATCGGCATGGTTACTTTTAGGATTGACGGGGCTTGCCTATTCAGAAGGAATGGCTGCAATTTGGGTAGCAATTGGTTGTGTTTCGGGTATTTTGTTTTTGTGGACTTTTTTGGCCAAACCGCTGCAAAAACTTACAGAACAAACGGGCGCATTAACAGTTCCCAGCCTTTTCTCAAAAAAATTCGCAGGCACTAACCGTAGTTTTGGAATCCTTTCATCACTCATAATTATTTTCTTTTTTATCCTATATATCGCAGCACAATTTAGCGGTGCCGGCAAAATTTTTAATGATACTTTTAATATCGATCCATTTTGGGGTATGGTAATCGGCTCATTGCTCGTAACTGTTTATACTATGTTAGGTGGGTTTATTACTGTGGTTGCCACAGATGCTTTTCAGGCTATTTTAATGGTTGTAACTTGCGTTGTTTTGCCAATTATTGCGCTACAAGTTGCCGCCACATACAATATAAGTATTGCTGAAACCATTCAACAGGCCAATTATACGGTACAGTTAAATGTCGGAACAGTGAAACAAGCTTCGGGTTGGCTAATGATCCTCAACGGATTGAGTTGGGCATTTGGATATACAGGCCAGCCACAATTGCTTGTGCGTATGATGGCTATGCGCAGCAAAAAGGAAACCCGACAAAGCCGTTGGGTAGCAATTTTGTGGACTTTGCTGGCTTACATCGGCGCTTTTATGATCGGGATAATCGGGTACAAACTGGTACAGGCAGGTGCTTTGGGCGATGCTGCCGCGAGTGTTGCAGCCGATTCAGAAAAAATAATGCCAATTATGGTAATGACTTTGCTCAATCCAATATTGGCCGGAATACTTTTATCAGGAGCTGTTTCAGCAATGATGTCAACTGCTTCATCGCAATTAATGGTAGTTTCATCCTCAATTACAGAAGATTTTTATATTCATATCGCCAAAAAGAAAATAGAAGAAAAACGAATGCTCCTCCTGAACAAAATACTGACACTTGTTGTCGGATTGGTTGGTTTCCTGCTAGCTATTACAATGGAAGAAACTGTTTACGGACTTGTATCATATGCCTGGAGCGGTATTGGCGCTTCATTCGGTCCTGCAATCGTTTTGCTGATTTTCTGGAAAAAATTGTCGCGGGCTGGCGTTTTTGCCAGTTTGATTACTGGGACATTAACGGCAGTTATTTGGAAAACATGGTTGTTGGAACCAACCGGGATTTCGGAAAGATTAGCCAGCTATCTGCTGGCGTTTGGGATGGCAATCGTTTTTAGTTATATATTTCCGGAAGCCTCTGAAAGAGAGAAGCAAAAAACTGTTTAACTCATATTGATGAAATACTTTTCTATATTGAAATTCTCTCAACAGAAATTAATATAGATTCAAAAACTTCATCGATTACTTCCCTTTACAAAAAAGTGCTGCAGAGGTTGCTATTTTTCAAAAACCATCTCTCCTAACTCATGTTTTTCAAACTGATTATTTTCGAGTTTTGGAGTTGAACCGTTTTCGTAAATATAAATGGCAGCTTTCTGGGTTTTTTCCGAATTTTTAAAAATATTCTCTTTTAACACCAAATCATTGGCTTTTGAATTCACCGAAAAGCCAAATCCCACGTTATTTTCAATAATATTCTTCACAAAAGTGTTTCCATGTGGCGCATTTGCTTCCCGTTCTCCACGTAAATTAATACCATCACTTTTATTATTGAAAACATGATTTTCACTAAAAACAACATCCACGTCTTTATGACCTGTGCAAATTCCAAACCTGCCATTATCGTGCATTTTATTGTTCGAAACCCAACTTTGATAAACCCGCCAACAGATAAAAAGCCCATCACGATCATTGTGGTGTATGTCGTTATTTTCGATAATTGAAAATGGAGAACCTGTGCCGGGGTGTAACCCGGTATTTCCACTGCCTGAAATTTCGCTGTTTTTAATGGTTACGTTTTCTGTAATTTGCCAACTAATGCCTTCACCATTAAAATCTTTAACATGAACATTATCAACAGTAACATTCTTCGAACGTAAAATCAGTATTCCTGCACTGTTGCAGCCATCAGCAAAAAAATTGTCAGTCCGGTTTCCATCGGCTGTTAAATCCGAAACGCTGCAATTTTCAACATCAATAGCCTCAACTACTGATGAAGCATTGGAAATCAATCCATTTTTATCAGAACGATAATCCCGTATTAAACCTTTATCAATATAAATTACGTTATCAACTATATCCGAAATATAGGCCGTCGAAACATTCCAGCAACCGCTGTTTTCGTCATCGGTTATTTGAACCTTCATTCCAATTTCAAATCCATCCGAATTTTCAACAGTCAGTTTAAGTTCACCAAAATCGGCATCAACAATATATTTGGTTTGAACGCCTGCGCCCCGTTTTAGTATCGTTTCTTTACCCGAGCCAATCAATTTCACATTCGATTTCATTTGAACCGGTGCTTTAATTTTATAAACTCCCGGATTTAATTTAACAGTTCCACCAGTTTTTGAAACGGCATCAATTGCATATTGAATCGATTGGTTTGTAAAGCCCTGAATTTCGGCATTTTGTCCTCCAACAGTTACAACTTGCTGAGCCAGTTTTGGCGATACAAGGGCATCGGCTACACCCTTAATATTCTGTGCATTCAATAAAAATGAGGGTAAAGCCAACAAAACGATTACAATTGCTTTCATAATTTTCAATTTAATGTCTTCAAATTTAGGCGTTCATATTTACATTTCAACCTGTTTCGAAATTAAAATCCCATTAAAATCAAAAATAAAAATTAAGTTTTAACCACTTAAATATTCTGTTATCTTCGCACTTCTGAATAAAAAAAATGATATTCAAAAACAAAACAATTTGGATTACAGGGGCTTCATCAGGTATTGGCCGCGCTGTTGCACTTGAATTCTCTAAAGAAAACACAAAGCTTATTCTATCAGATATTAATGAATCGGGACTAGTTGATGTTGCTGCGGCTTGCGAAAAAAATGGCTGTACGACTATTATCGCCCCAATGGATTTAAGCAATGAGAAATCGGTTTTAGAGGCAGCTCAAAAAGTGTTGGACAAGAAAATAAAAATTGATTGCCTTTATCAGTTTGCAGGAATCAGCCAACGGTCATTAGTTAGTGAAACCCCATTGTTTGTTGACCGTAAAATTTTCGAAATCAACTTTTTTGGTGCGATTGCGCTTGCCAAGGCAGTTTTACCCGAAATGATTAAAAACGGAGGGGGTCAGTTTGCTGTAACTTCAAGCCTTGTTGGCAAATTTGGGTTTCCTTACCGTTCATCATATTCAGCAACAAAACATGCACTTCATGGTTTTTTCGAAAGCTTACGTGCCGAAAACAAACGACATAATATTCATGTTTCTATTTTTATACCAGGCCGTGTTAAGACAAACATTTCGGTAAATGCCATTACAAAAGATGGAAAAACGCACGGAAAAATGGATGAGGGACAGGACACCGGAATAAGTGCAGAAAAGGCAGCGAAAATTATTTACCGAGGTTTAAAAAAGAATAAAAAGGAAATTTTAGTGGGTGGAAGGGAACTTATTATGGTTCATATTCGTAGATTTTTCCCGGGGTTGTACTATTACATGTCATCGAGAATAAAACCGGTTTAGTATCGGGTTGCAAGTTCAGAGTTCAGAGTTTAAAGTTCAAAGAAATAAAAAATGTCGGCAAAGATTAATGGGATTCAGCAATTGGGAGTTGGAGTTGAAAATGTAAAAGAAGCATGGAAGTGGTACCGCGAGCATTTTTCCATGGATATCAAGATGTTTGAAGAGGAGGCAACTGCCGAATTGATGCTTGCCCACACTGAGGGAAAAACAAGGACAAGGCATGCTGTTTTGGCCCTCAACATGCAGGGTGGCGGGGGTTTTGAAATTTGGCAGCACACTGGCAAAAAGCCCGAACCCTGTCCATTTGAAATACAACTGGGCGATTTAGGCATTAACATCGGAAAAATAAAAACCGGAAATACCGCAACCGCATATTCAAAATTTACAAATTCCGGCTTAAACCTTTTGGGTTCAATTCAAAAGGACCCGGTGGAAAACGAACACTTTTATCTGAAAGATATTTATAACAACATGTGGGAGGTGAAACATGAAAAACAAATTTTCAGAAAGAAAGAAAAATCGGTTAGCGGGGGAATTTATGGTGTAGTGATTGGTGTAAATTACATGGAAGAAAGCCTGAAAATTTACCAGCAGATTTTACAATACGATAAAATTGTTTACGATAAAACCGGAGTTTTTGATGATTTTAAAGGCATTCCGGGTGGAGATCATAAATTTCGCCGTGTTTTGTTGAAACATTCTGACATTAAAAGTGGCGCTTTTAGTCCATTTTTTGGCCAGTCGGTTATCGAACTTGTTCAGGTGCTCGACCGTGAACCACGAAATATTTACGAAGGCCGCATTTGGGGCGACCCCGGGTTTATTCATCTTTGTTTCGATATTAATGGAATTGATATTTTCAGAGAGAAAGTGAAAGACATGGGATATCCGTTTACTGTTGACAGCGCACACGACATGGAAACCTTTGATATGGGTGAAGCGGCCGGCAGTTTTGCCTACATCCAGGCTCCCGAAGGTACTTTGATTGAATTCGTTGAAACCCATAAAATTCCTTTGGTAAAGAAAATTGGTTGGTACATTGATTTCAGGAAACGCGGACACCACCCACTCCCTAAATGGATGCTGAATATGTTCAGATTTATGAGAGTGAAGGATTGAGAAGTGGGGAAGATGAGAATGGGTGATTGGGTGACTGGGAGATTAATGGAATTTCAAGACTTAGAAAGCACAACAAAAATTATAAATACTTAAAACAAATCTGAATGACTGCCAGTCCTAACCAATTCAATTTCATTTATTTGCGAGATTGTTCGCCAAATTAAAATCCAGTCAGGTTCTATAGGGCATTCTTCGCAATCAGAATAATTACCTTTTAGTTTATGCTTTTTATAATATATTAGGAAATGTAGAATTGCTTTCCAGCAACGAAAAGACAACTTCGATTTTAGTTAAGTCGTAACCACGTTATTCAATACGTTTAAAATCTTTTTTAAATTGTGTGCTGAAAGAAAGGGTATTGTTCATGACTTCAATTTTTGCATCAAGTCGTCAACATTTTTGGTTTTAGTAACTTTTCCAGCCCGTACTTCGCTAATTGCTTTTTTTGTTGTTTCGTTAGGTTCTTTATGAAATGTTATGAAATCATCATTGCTAAAGTTTTGCAAAAATTCAATCAATTTTTTTCCTTTTACCGTTTTTTCGTTAATTGTTACTATTGTCATATCTTTTAATTGTTCTTTTTTCAAAATTATAAAATATAGTGTTAATTCTTTTCTTTGAAATGGATTAAGATTAATTACCAATTTCGGTCAATACATAATATCTGCAGCTCGCAATATAATGCCAGAAACTCGTCTAAAAAGCCCGAATTGGTCAAAATGCACAAAATCAAACTATTTCACCGAAAACTTATAAATCGTTGTTGATTTGAAAGTTTCTCCGGGCTGAACCAAAGTTGACGGAAAACCAGGTTGATTTGGACTGTCAGGAAAATGCTGGGTTTCTAAGCAAAATCCAGTACGTTCGGTATAAGCAACCCCGCTTTTCCCGATTTCATTTCCGCTTAAATGATTTCCTGTATAAAGTTGAACACCGGGTTCGGTTGTAAAACACTCCATGTACCGTCCACTTTCAGGTTCATAGGCGCTTGCTGCAAAACCAAGTTCACCTTCGTTTTTATTGATTACATAATTAAAATCATAGCCGGAACCAAACACAAGCATTTGATTGTCAGAATCTATCCGTTCGCCAATAGGATGAGGTGTGGTAAAATCCAAATCAGTCCCGCGAATATCAACTATTTCGCCTGTTGGTATCATTTCTTCATTAACAGGGGTTGATTTATCGGCATTAATCACCAAAACATGAGCAAGGATATCTCCATTTCCTTCGCCGCGTAAATTAAAATAACTGTGGTTGGTAATATTTATAGGACAAGCTTTATCCGTAGTAACTTCATAATCAATTTTAAGCTCATTATCATCAGTTAAAGTATAAGTTGCTTTTGCCGTTTTATTTCCGGGAAAACCATATTCACCATCAACACTGGTTATGGTGAAAGTGACTGAATTTCCCTTTCCTTCAAAATCCCAAACTTTACGGTACCAACTTTCAGGACCAGAGTGCAAACAAGCTTTGCCATTGTTCACAGGTAAATTATAAGTGACACCATCAATAGTAAAACTTGCATTGGCAATTCGGTTAGCAAATGGGCCAACAACTGCGCCATGACTTGCTCCATATTGCTGATAATCAGCAATCGATTTAAAACCAAGCATTACATCGGCAAATTTTTCATCTCTGTCGGGCGCATAAATTGAAACAATTTTTGCACCGTAATTTGTGAGCGTAACAACCATTCCGTTTTTGTTTTCCAGTGTAAACAAACGGGTTGGTTTTCCATCAATCACACTTTCAAAATTTTCACTTGTATAAGGCATTTCAATACTTTTTTGTTGTGGTTTTGTGCAAGTAACAAATGTTGCTATGACAGCAATTAAAATTAAACTCAAATTTTTCATAGTTAAATCGTTTTCGCTAAAAATACAAAATACTGTTTGAATCCCGAATTTCTTAGTACAAAAGATATTGATTTTTTCAAACCAACAAATTAGTCGGTTTTTAATCATGTTTTATTTAATTCAAAATTCTTTTATTTGTTTCGAATTAAATCAATTATGGAATCAATAAGAGAACTTTACAGAATTGGGCACGGACCATCAAGCAGTCACACAATGGGACCGAAAAAAGCGGCAGAACGTTTTTTAGAAAAAAACAGTTTGGCAAATCGATTTGAAGTTATTTTATACGGAAGCCTTGCTGCAACCGGTCTGGGACATTTAACCGATCGGGCTATTAAGGAAACTTTTAAAAATTACCAGTTTGATATTCAGTGGGAGCCAACAATATTCCTGGCGAAACACCCAAATGCACTGAAATTTAAAGCATTCAAATCCGATGAAACAGTTTTTGACGAATGGACTGCTTACAGTGTAGGCGGCGGAACCATTGTTGATGATGAAACAGAATCGGAAACAATCGAAATTTATGAGCACAAAAATCTAGCTGAAATAATGAGCTGGTGCAACCAGAATGGAAAACAGTACTGGGAATTTATTGAAGATTATGAAGGAGTTGGCATTTGGGATTTCCTGGAAGAAGTTTGGAAAGTGATGCAGGATAGTGTTGAACGTGGTTTAAATCGTGATGGAGTTTTGCCTGGAGTTTTGAAACTTCCGCGAAAAGCGCAATCGTTTTATTCGAAAGGAAAAAATTATGCAACTCCATTTAAACGGCGTTCACAACTTTTTTCTTACGCGCTGGCGGTTTCTGAAGAAAATGCTTCAGGCGGGAAAATTGTTGCGGCACCAACCTGCGGGGCATGTGGAGTTATGCCATCTGTGCTTGTTCATGCCCATAAAGTATATAAATCCGACAAAACTGCAATTCTTCGGGCGCTTGCTACTGCGGGATTGATTGGTAATCTAATCAAAAAAAATGCTTCAATTTCGGGTGCCGAGGTTGGTTGTCAGGGAGAAGTAGGAACAGCCTGTGCGATGGCATCGGCGGCGGCAACACAACTTATGGGAGGCACAATTTACCAGATTGAATATGCCGCAGAAATGGGGCTGGAACACCACCTGGGATTAACCTGTGACCCGGTTGCCGGACTGGTTCAAATTCCATGCATTGAAAGAAACGCTTTTGCCGCCGAAAGAGCTATGGCACACACTACTTTTGCAATTATTTCTGACGGAAGGCACCGCATTAGTTTTGATGAAGTAGTGGAAACCATGTACACAACCGGGATTGATTTACAAAGCCAATATCGCGAAACTTCACAGGGCGGACTGGCAAAATTAAACGCGATGCCAAAGTATTAAGTTAGTATTGAGTACCAAGACAAGAAATCGAGTATCGAATATCAAGTATCAAATAACAAGTATCGTAAAACATGTGTTGATTTTATCAGCATTGCAATAGTAGCAAATGACTTCGGCAGTTCAATTCAGTTAATTTGTGAAATCCGTGTTCTATTACATTGTCATTTCGAAGTTTAAATGTTTATGCCGATTTTGCATTGTCGCCAGCACAGCCTTGCTGGTATTCAGCAATAATTTCTTTAACCTGTGTTGGTGCCACCCTGCCA
>JBBQPP010000050.1:0-13913 GCA_038217255.1 Bacteroidales bacterium
AAAAAAGGCTTACCACATGGCAAGCCTTTTTTAAATATCGTTTTAAATCAAACAAAACAATTACAGCCTACCTTTCGATTGGTTATTTCCATGATGGCCGTGATGTATTTGCTTAAAATTCATTTTTACTTTGTTTAATGCTGCAATAATAATTATAAAATAGTATCTGGCAAAAACATTGACAATTTAATTATTATTAATAACGAAAAATTGATTTCAGTTTTTGTTTTGAAAATTGCAATCGGTTGCATAAATTTGAAGCGATACTAAATCGTAATAAATCAATTTCAATAAAATAAAAATTAATCTTAAAATCAAATGAACAAAATCATCTCAATCTTCATTGTTTTTGTTGTGCTAAGTAGTTCAATTTCTGCACAAAAGTCAGGGAATGAAAAACTTTTCAAACCAAAATATATTAAAAAGGCAATGGTTACTGCGCTTGACTGGCAGTTACAAAATCCAAAACATGAACTGACCGATTGGACCAACGGCGCGTTTTACGCGGGCGTGTTTGCCGCATACGAAACTACTGGTTCGAAAAAAATATGGAATGCCATGTATGAAATGGGGGAAGCCAACCAGTGGAAACCCGGGCCACGATTACAACATGCTGACGATATTGCAATCTGCCAGACTTATGTTGACATGTACAGGGTTAAACCCGAACCTAAAATGATTCAGCCATTTATCGATATGATGGATAAGTTTATGGTAACTCCTTATGAAACAGGTGAAATAAGGCCAGTTACATGGTGGTGGTGCGATGCCCTTTTTATGGGGCCGCCTGCATTTGTAAAGTTGGGAATAACTATAAAAGATGACAGTTATTTAGAACTGAACGATAAGCTTTTCAAGGAATGTTACGATTTGCTTTATGACAAGGAAGAACATTTATATGCCCGCGACATGAAATATAAATGGGATGAACCGAGTATCACTCCTATTAAGGAGGCAAACGGCAAAAAGATATTCTGGTCGCGGGGAAACGGTTGGGTAATGGGTGGTTTAGTACGTGTGCTGAAAGAATTACCAAAAGATTATCCAAACCGTGGTTTTTATATTCAGAATTACAAAGAAATGGCCGCAAAAATTATCACGCTTCAGCAGCCTGATGGTTTGTGGCGGGCCAGTTTGCTCGACCCCAATTCTTATCCCGGCGGCGAAGCGAGTGGTTCAGGGTTTTATTGTTATGCATTGGCATGGGGAATTAACAACGGAATTTTAGATAAAGCAACCTATTTGCCTGTAGTGGAAAAAGCATGGGTAGGATTGAACGGATTGATTCAGCCTGACGGTCATGTAGGCTGGACACAACCCATTGGTGCCGACCCGAAAAAGAATTTTAATGCAGAAAGTTGGGAGGTTTATGGAACCGGAGCATTTTTGCTGGCTGGTAGTGAGGTTATTAAGCTCGGGAAATAAGTGTTATTAACAATGTAAAAGTGATTTCAGGAGAAACTATTTCATACAAAAAGCCCCGGATTTCCGGGGCTTTTTGATTCTTAAGCCTTTAACTAAACTTTTCAGTACTTTACAATTCAGAAATTATTTCTGTTTTTCTGCCGTTAATTTCATTTCGCCTTCCGGTGTGTTTGTGGTGCCTGTCATTTTGTTTCCTTCGATTTTGGCTTTTACGCTTACATATTCATAATCAACATATAATCCGCCTTTTAATTCGCCGTTTTCGTAGGTTACATTTTTCATTTCGATTTTGTAACCATCGGCAAATTTAACTTCACCAACCAATTTCCCTTCTTTTTCAGTAAAAATCAAAGTACCTTTTTCATATCCATAAGGTGCTGAAGGAACTTCATATTTCCAACTACCTACTATATCTTTATTATCTGCGGCTAACGAAACGTTTACACTGCCCATTACAGCCAAAACAACCAAAGCAAGAATCATTAATTTTTTCATTTTGAATATTTTTTTAAATGTTATGAAAGCAAATTTGTATCGGATATTTTTATCATCCAAAAATTGGGGGTAGAAAGGTATATTATGGGATGAATGAAAACCGTTCAGGATAAAAAGTCAAGAAACGGGGATGAATATTTCTCGGAAACGGGTATCGATTTATCAAAGTGTTTTATTTTGATATTGAGCTTTTTTCCCTCTTTTTGCATAAACTCTACATTTGCAGGGTTTACCATAAACGAACGGTGACAACGGATTATAGAATTTTCTTTCAGCATTTCTTCAAGGTTTTTTAGTGTGTTTCGTAAAAGTTTTCGCTGTACTTTATTTTGCAGAATGTAAAAAACCGAAACGTAATTGTCTGTGGATTCAAGCAATAGCAAATCATTGGCAATTATAGAAAATTTTATTTTACTATTTTCATCCTTAAAAACAATCAATCGTTTTTCTGTGGGTTTTTTCGCATTGGTTTTTAGTGATTCAATTTCATTGCTTTGATTTTTATAATAAACAATCAATATGGCAAATGAGTACGGGAGCCAAATACTAAGCAAAGTATATTTGAGCGAGAACCCCAAATCGTTTATGAAATTTCCGATGGGGTTGCCATATAATATAATGTAAACAAGATTGATTAACGCAATTTCAATAATTAACCAAAGCAAATAGGTTTTGAATTTGAACTCTCCGATGTTAAAGAATTTGCGAAGTGGAAACTGGGTAAAAAGAAATACCATGGCAATTACGAATCCATAACTTGACAAGCGAAGAAATTTAATAAACCCTGAATCGGAATACCACCTGCCAATATTAAAGGGTTCAAAAACATTCAGGAAAATTACACTGAAAACAAAAACAACAACTATAAGAAGGGACCGATCTTCTTTTTTATCGAGAAGGGAAAAACGGTTGTTTAAAAAATTTGAAATTTTCAATTTGTACGATTATATTTTAATATCCTGTTTCTGTTGTCCGGTAAAAATAAGTTTTTTGTATTAGCCACATTTCTTATCAATCAAAACAGGGTTCAATTTTTTCGCCCCTGTGATATTCGAACATCATTTTTATTTGTTCCCGGGTATTTCTCGGAGTAGATAATTCTGGTATTTTATTTTCATCGAACCAGCCTACATCACTTGTTTCATTGCCAACTGAAATATTGTCGTCAAGCTTTTCGCACAACAGGTAAATTTTGTAAACATACTCAAAAGCGGGTGGCATATTTTGCTTTTGTTTGTCGAGCAAAGCGAGCAGTTTAAAAGCTTTTACTTTTATCCCGGCTTCTTCAAAACATTCTTTTTCGGCGACTTCCGAGGGGCTGTACGAAATATCGGACCAACCGCCGGGCATTGCCCATTTACCGTCAACTTTTTCCTGAACAAGAAGTATCTGGCTTTCTTCATTGAAAACCACCGCCCGAACATCAACTTTTGGCGTTTTATAGCCGTCTTTTTCCAGGATTACCGGAATAATTTTTTCAACCGGAACATCGGTAATTTGCTCCAGCATTTGAAGCGCAATTTCCTGAAGTTCCTCGTAACGTTCTCTGTCGAAAGTGTTTTCGGTATAATGAAGGCCAATTTCTGCCAAAGCCTGAATGCGTTTTATTTTTTCGAAAATGAAGTTGTGCATATTTGAATTCAATTTTGAACAATGAAAGTACGAGGTTTTTTATTCAACTAATGCTCCTCGTTTTTCACAAGGATAAATTTGTTGCTTTCCACTTCGCAATAACCCTGGTCGTAGCAGAAATAATAGTTACGCCCGGTTTTGGTTGTGTAAACGTTTGTGTAGTATTTAAAATTGAACCCCTGTTTTTCGAGTACGCTTTTAATAGTTGTCGATTTTTCTTCGGGATTCAAGCCTTCCAAAATGGCGTGATTTGTTTTCAGGATGCGGTTTATTTTGCGCATAAAATTGGTGGAACCACTCAACTTTTTGTTGTTGTATGAGTTGCGGCAAAGGTCGTTGCAAAATTTTTGGTCGGCGCGCCCGCGGAGAGTTTCACCGCAATCGAGACAAGTTCGGTTATTCATGTTAGTTTCAGGTTAAAAGTTATTGCTTCATTTGGATCTGGAATGCCACACATATTTATGGTACTGGTTTTATTATTTTTTGTCGAGATCGTTTCGAAATTTCTTTTCAACTGATTTTTGGAACAGGCCCATATTGTGGTTCTACTTTAGATTTTAAATAATTTCAACGAAAATACCATTTTCTTTCTGAAATCCATCGTGCTTTTAAACCACTAAAATACAAAATATTATCCGTTTGTAACCGCTTATAAACGTTTATTGTCGATTACAAACATTTAATAACCGGATAAGGCTTGGATGTCGATCTACTTTTGAATCAACAATTTCGTTCAAGGGCTTACGACAGAAACAGCCCTACAATTATTAATTTAAAAAATAAATAAAATGAATGCTTTAAGAAACAGCGTTAGGCTTATCGGAAACCTGGGCGATGACCCAAAAGTGAGAAAGTTGGACAGTGGAAAAACAGTTGCTAATTTTAGTATAGCAACCAACGAAATTTATCGCGACAGCAAAGGCGAAAAACAAAGCGAAACCACCTGGCACCGTTTGGCGGCTTGGGGGAATCAGGCTGAGATTGCGGAAAAATACCTGAAAAAAGGTTCTGAAATCGCCATCGAAGGCAAACTCACCAACCGCAGTTGGGACGATAAAAACGGTGAAAAACAATACATGACTGAAATTATAGTAAATGAGATTTTAATGCTTGACAAGTTGAAAAATTAGCTGGCAAAAACTTAAACCCAACCATTTTTACAATGAAAAAGCCGACCTGAAATTCCAGGCCGGCTTTTGCTATTTCTTAACTTTTATTGTTCCGTTTCGATAAAAATCCAATGCGTCATTTAACAACTGCTCAATAGTTTGTAACGGTAGATCAATATTAGGGTTTATCCTGAAAATTTTCATCCGTGAACGTTTGCCCTGTTCTAATCCAGGATGATTAAGGTGTTTGCCTTCCACCATTAAAATGTAAGGTTCGTCCGTTTTTTTATCCGTCCACAAATAGCAAAACATCTTTTTTTTATAACAGAAGCATGGCATTCCGTATTTCCATGTTTCACTAACATTTTTATCCTGCACCAGGATTATATCGCGCAAAGCAAGCAAACAACTCTTGTTTGGTTCATCTTTGCTCAAATAGTAATTGCCAATTTCCTGATCCATAATCCCAACTATTTCTAAAGTAAAAAAAATTTACTGGAGATGGTTTGATTTTATTGCATAAGCGCATTATCTTGTAAAAAGCAGTTCACGGTATTTTGGCAAAGGCCATTTTTCATCATCAACAATCAATTCAAGTTTGTCAATGTGATCCCTTAATTCTTCCAAAAAAGGTTGCACTAAAGTGTCGTATGCTTTTGCTTTACTTACTGCGTCCATAATAACATTGGCATCTTTTCGGGCTTCAATCATTTCTTTTCTAAGTGATTTTACTGCCGAAATGTGGCCGCCAATTTCCCTTATTAAATCAATTCTTGCTTCTGAAAGTTTTTTAAATTCTTCAACGGAAAATACCTCTTTCAGGTTTTTAACATTTTCGAGCAGCATGGTTTGGTATTCGATAGCGATTGGCACTATATGGTTGATAGCCATATCGGCCAATACGCGCGATTCGATCTGAATTTTCATAATGAATTTTTCATACTCCACCTCAACCCGGCCATGAATTTCCGATTCGTTAAAAATACCGAGTTTTGATAACATGGATTTAAACTCAGGTCGATGATATGCTTCAAGTGCTTCCGGAACGGTTTTAATATTTGTAAGACCGCGTTTTTCTGCTTCTTTCAGCCAGTCTTCACTGTATCCATCGCCGTTAAAACGAATAGGTTTCGATTGGATAATCAAATCTTTCAACACTTGAAAAATGGCCTCATCCTTTTTAACAGTTTTTTCTACTAATGCGTCAACAGCAACCTGGAATTTTTGCAATTGGTTGGCAACAAGTGCGTTTAAAACAATTAGTGCCGATGCATTATTTGCTGATGAACCAACTGCGCGGAATTCGAAACGGTTTCCGGTAAAAGCAAATGGCGATGTGCGGTTGCGATCTGTACTGTCGAGAATTATCTCAGGGATGCGACCAATATTTAATTTGAGCGCAGTTTTTTCGTCTGGTGTCATTTTGCGGTCAACAACTGCTTCTTCCATCAAATCGAGCATTTTAGAAACTTCAGTCCCCAGAAATACGGATAAAATTGAGGGTGGCGCTTCATTGGCTCCCAAACGGTGTGTGTTTGAGGCATTTAAAATACTTGCCCGCAACAAATCCTGTCCGTCATAAACTGCTTTTAAAGTGTTTATTACAAAAGTAAGGAACTGCAAATTTGATTTTGGATTTTTACCCGGTGAATACAAATTTACGCCTGTATTTGTTTCCAACGACCAATTGTTATGTTTTCCCGATCCATTGATTCCTTTAAAAGGTTTTTCGTGAAACAAAATACGGAAATGGTGTCTCCGCGCGATTTTCTGCATAATGTCCATAATCAACTGGTTATGATCATTTGCAAGGTTTGCTTCTTCATAAATTGGCGCAAATTCAAACTGGTTGGGTGCAACTTCGTTATGTCTTGTTTTTAAAGGAATACCCAATTTGTATGCTTCGTTTTCAACGTCCTGCATAAAACGGTTTGCCCGGGTAGGAATCGATGAAAAATAATGGTCGTCCAATTGCTGATCTTTCGAAGAGGCATGCCCCATTAGAGTACGGCCTGTTAATACCAGGTCAGGGCGAGCCATAAATAAAGCTTCGTCAACTAGAAAATATTCCTGCTCCCAACCAAGATTTGTACGCACGGATGAAACATTTTTATCAAAATACTGGCAAACAGCTGTTGCTGCTTTGTCAACCGCTGATATTGCCCTTAAAAGAGGAGTTTTATAATCGAGCGCTTCTCCGGTATAGGAGATAAAAATGGTTGGAATAGTCAATGTTGTTTCGCTGATAAATGCCGGAGAAGTAGGATCCCATGCTGTATAACCACGCGCTTCAAAGGTTTGGCGGATTCCTCCACTTGGGAATGATGAGGCATCGGGTTCCTGCTGTGCCAATAAATTCCCTGAAAATGATTCGATTACCGAGCCATCTGCTCCATGCACTATAAAGGCATCATGCTTTTCGGCAGTTCCGTCGGTTAACGGGTGGAACCAGTGCGTGTAATGGGTTGCCCCGTTTTCAATTGCCCAGGTTTTCATTCCCTGTGCAACCTGATCGGCCATTTTACGGTTTATGGTTGTGCCATTTTCAACCGCATCGGTCACCGCTTTATAAGCTTCTTTCGAAAGGTATTTTTTCATCTTTGGCTGGTTGAACACCAGCATTCCGAAGTAATCTGAAACCAAATTTTCTTCACGAACAATTTCCAGTGGTTTACGGTTGAGTACTTCTGTTAACGCATTTAGTCTGAACTGTGCCATTTTTTTATTTGTTTATCTGTTATTTTTGTAGTATTCAAAAATATATAATATTTATGGTTTTGGTCATATTTAACATGGTATGATTTTTAATAATAACGAAATATTTACGAACAAACGTGTATAAAAAAGGGGGTAAGTTGAAAAATAATCATTAAAATCACTCTAATTATTACTTTATAATTGTTCGTCAAGTATAAACATGAATTTTAATTTAAAAACAGATTTGATATTTACTGAAACAACAGCTACTTTTCTTCAAATTATTAATAAAAATGAATAAAGAAAAATTAATAAAGAAAATAAAGGAGTCAGATTGCCCAAAAGTGAAAATTGCAATAGTCGATATCGTTGGGATTCGGGCTATGTTTGTAATGATAGTTTGGGAATTAAAACGTTATTTTGAAATTATTTAACTGAAAAAATAAATGCAACATTTCGATTATATTCAAATCATAAAACAAGCCTGGCAAGAATTTGACAATCGTCACGAAATACGGGGTGTTTACGATGTAAGTGCGTATGTTTCCACAAATCAGGTGTATAAAATTTCATTTTATAATCGCGAACCTGTTTTTGCTAAACTGGCGGATTATGGCAGGTTCGAAGATTTCAGGGAAGACCACATCATTATTAATAACCTGGCAAACAATTTAGAAGCGCCTTACCAAATGTTCCTGGCGCAGTCGCTGGTGAAAAAGAACGAGTTGTTTATTTACCTGTTCCATCAGGAAAACAGCAGTGCCTGGGTGGTTTTTTACAATCCCATTCAAATTAGAAATAGAATGCCGCGCCGCCTGGATGAAAAGCAAATTCGAAAATTGGGTCGCGAATTGGCTCGTTTTCACAAGGCTTGTACAAATGTTTCCAACCAACTTACCAACGCTTCAAAAACTGTAATAACTGATATTCATGACCTCGTAAAATCGGTAAATAAAAATGAAATTAAAATGTGTGATAACCACAAAACGATGGTTTTAAAACACGCCGATCTTTTCCTGAACAACGCATATAAAGCCAATTATACCGAAGAGTTTGAAACAATACCTGTTTTTATTGATTGGAACATTGGAAATTTTTCTGTTACTTCCGAAGGCAAGTTTTACTCGCGCTGGGATTATGACTGGTTTCGCATGTCATCGCGGGTGATGGATTTCTACTTTTTTAGCCGGGTGGTCTCTGATTTGGGAGATCGCACAGTTTTTAGCTATTTGGTCGACACGTTAATGGAAGATCGGTTTATGATGTTTTTGAAAGAGTACCACCGAATTTTTCCGTTGACAGAACCCGAAATTCATTTTATTCTTGAAGCTTATCGCTTTTTTATTTTGAATTATGTGATTAAAGATGGACCCTATTTTTTCCGTCAAACATATTCCAGCAAGTTGATAAAAGAAGCTTACGATACTTATTTTCCGGCAATTGGCGCCAACTACAATGTCGAAAAAATATTGAAAGCATTAAAATTATAATCAATAAATATGAGAATGAAAAGTTTCCGAAGTGTAGTGAAAAACTACAAAGCTGTTTTTTTTGATGCGTTTGGTGTGCTTAAAAACCACAAGGGATTGATTTCGGACATCGACAAAACGTTTGAATATTTAGACCAAAAAGGTATAAAATATTATATACTCACTAATGATTCATCACGAAGTCCCGAAGCATTGGCGCGTTGGTATCAGGATCGTGGAATTACACAGGTAACAGCTGATAAAATACTGTCATCGGGAATGTTGGCCATGGAATTTTTCAAGGCAAAAGTTGCAAACGGAAACTCCGTGGCATATCTTGGCACAGAAAGTTCTGCACACTATATTGAAACGGCAGGGCTTACAACTGTGGCGGTAAAAGATATCGACCTGAATAACATCGACCACATTGAGTCATTCGCCTTTCTTGATGACGAAGGTTTTAATTGGAATGAGGATATCAATAAAACAATTAACCTGTTGCGTAAAAAAAACATGACGGTTGTGGTGGCAAATACAGACATCAATTACCCGGTGAGCAAAAATGATATTTCGGTGGCTGTGGGTAGTTTGGCCGATATGGTAGAAAATATTATTGGTAAAAACTTCATCCGGTTTGGCAAACCCGATGCGCAAATGTTTTTGTTGGCTTATGAGCGCGCTTTACAGGATATTAATGTAAAACGCAATGAAATTTTAATGGTGGGCGATACACTTTACACCGATATTATTGGTGGCAACAAATTTGGTTTAGATACTGTACTCGTCCTTTCAGGTAACACCCTTCCCGACATGGCACAAATCCGCATTAGCAGTTCGGGAATTATTCCAACCTATGTTTGTGAAACAGCAGTTGTTGAATAGGTGGTATGATGGAATAGCTCCAAGCGATGCTATCCGTAGTTCTGAAAGAAAAAATCATTTTCCAAAAGGATCGCATCCACCCTGCGGGAATGGATGCCATTCCATAAAAAAAGCTGCCCGATGGGACAGCTTTATAAATGTATATATCAGTGTTTTGTTACATCTTTGCAACTGCTTTGTGTGTAGTTTTGATAATAACTGCACCAATTTTATATGGATCTCCATTTGATGCAGGACGACGATCTTCCAAACGTCCTTTCCATCCATCTTCAATTGTATTTACAGGAATACGAATAGAAGCTCCACGGTCGTATGCTCCATAGCTAAACTGATTAATTGATTGGGTTTCATGTTTTCCTGTTAACCTCTGGTCGTTGTATGCCCCATAAACAGCAACGTGTTCAGGAATATGTTTGGCAAATTCTTCGCAGATTGCGGTAAACACTTTTTGGTCGCCACATGTACGCATTAAACCGTTTGAGAAGTTTGCGTGCATACCCGAACCGTTCCAGTCTAAATCTTTTCCAAGTGGTTTAGGATGCCATTCAACATCAACACCATATTTTTCTGCAGTACGTTCCAATAAATAACGAGCCATCCAAATTTGGTCACCTGCACTGTGTGCTCCTTTTGCAAAAATCTGGAATTCCCACTGACCAGCAGCAACTTCAGCGTTAATACCTTCTACATTCAAGCCTGCTTCCAAACACATATCCAAATGTTCTTCAACAATCTGCCGTCCAAATGCTTTTGAACCACCAACTCCGCAGTAATAAGGACCCTGTGGAAGTGGGAATCCACCAGCCGGAAAACCTAATGGTAATCTTGTTTGTGGATCATACAGGAAATATTCCTGCTCAAATCCGAACCAGAAATCTTCATCTTCTGCTTCTATGTGAGCTCTTCCATTGGTTTCGTGGGGTGTTCCATCCGCATTTAACACTTCGGTCATTACCAAGTAAGCATTTTTACGATCTGGATCCTGACAAATTAAAACTGGTTTTAATAAGAGGTCGGACTTGCCACCCCCCGATTGGTTGGTTGATGAACCATCGAAGTTCCAAATTGGGCAATCTTCCAGATTACCGCTAAAATTATTTGCAACTCTGGTTTTCGATCTCAACTGCTGTGATGGAACTGTACCATCCAGCCAAATGTATTCCAATTTTGATTTCATGTTGTAATTTTTTATTAATTAATATGAATATTTTTATTTTTTTCTGACACAAAAATAGAGTTAACTGATATCTGTAAACCTGTTTTACTGACAATTTGTAAAAAATTAATGCAAAATTTACATTAAAATTGGAATATTTATCGATACCCCTGTTAAAAAGTGCCAATTTTCAAATATTTCACTTTTTTCGCGCAAAGTTGTCATATTATTATATATGTCATTTGAAAAACATATCTTTATATTTTTGTTCACCCCAAAAAATATGCATGTCCCCAGTTGAGTTAAAAACAAAAAAAAAATGATTTTTTTGAATCTCTTTGTAATAAAATACAAAAAGTTTAGTTTAAAAGTGGAAACATTTTAAGTGGTTTTGAAACTCCAATACTTAAATTGTTTTACTTTGAAAAAAGTTAATTTTCAACAACATGAACTTAAACCGTCGTAATTTTATTAAATCAGGTAGCGCTGTGGTGGCCGGAAGTATAATTCTGCCTCCGTTTATGCAGTCGTGCCAAAACATACAAATTTCAGAAAACGTGAAAAGTTATTTAGATCATTTTGAGGTTTCTGTCGGTATGTTGCAAAAAGTGATTGCAACCGCCATGAGCAAAGGTGGCGATTATGCCGATTTGTTTTTCGAGCACAAAACTTCGAACAATATCAGTTTGCAGGATAAAAAAGTAAACCGTGCATATTCAAATGTCGATTTTGGGGTGGGAATCAGGGTATTGAAAGGCGACCAAACAGGGTTTGCCTATTCCGAAAATATCAGTCTGGACGATATGTTGAAGGCTGCTAAAATGGCCGCAAGTATTGCCAATGAAAATTACAGTTTTAATCCGGTGGATTTAACAGAAAAAGCCCCTTCAGGTTATTATAAAATAGTAAAACAGTGGAGCGATGTTTCTGTAAAAGATAAAGTACCTTTTGTGCAGAAAATAAATGACATGGTTTTCGATCTCGATGAAAAAGTGATAAAAGTGAATGCTTTTTTAAACGACGAAACGAGTTATGTGCTTTTTTATAATTCTGAAGGCCTGCTCACTTATGATTACCGACCGATGATTAGTTTTGGCGTAGTTTGCATTATGCAAAAAGGCGACAAAATCGAAAATTCTTATGCTGCCCGCTCATTTCGAAAAGGTTTTGAATGGCTGGACGAAAACCTTTTGACTGAACTTGCTACAGAAGTTATCGATAAAACAAATATTTTGTTTGATGCTGTAAAACCAAGAGCCGGTGAAATGCCGGTTGTAATGGGCGCAGGCGGTTCAGGTATTTTGTTGCATGAAGCAATTGGACACACTTTCGAAGCCGATTTCAACAGAAAAGGGACTTCCATCTTCAGCGATAAAATGGGAAAAAAAGTAGCTGAAAGTTTCATTAACATTATTGATGACGGCACACTCGAAAACAACCGCGGTTCGATTAATATTGATGATGAAGGAAATGATGTTGAAAAAACTTACTTAGTGAAAGATGGTGTTTTGAATAGTTATATTCACGACCGTATCAGCTCGAAATATTACAAGGTAAACCCAACCGGAAATGGCAGAAGAGAGTCATTCCGTAATATTCCTATTCCGCGAATGCGGGCAACTTATATGGAACCCGGACCACATACCAAAGATGATATTATTTCAAATGTTGATTATGGCGTTTATGTCGATAATTTTAGTAACGGACAGGTGCAAATTGGCGCCGGCGACTTTACATTCTTTGTGAAATCGGGTTACCTAATTGAAAAAGGAAAACTTACACAGCCCATTAAAGACATTAATATTATTGGAAACGGTCCGCAGGCTTTGGCCGATATTTCGATGGCAGCCAGCGATTACCTGATTGATAATGGAACCTGGACCTGTGGAAAAGATGGGCAGTCAGTTCCGGTAACCTGTGGATTACCAACGGTTTTGGTTAGAAAATTGACGGTTGGAGGGACAAACGGTTAGCAGAACAGAGTTCAGAGTTCAGAGTAACCAGCATCCAGTAACCGGTAACAAGTTTAAAGTTTAAAGAAATGACAAAAGAAGAAAAATATAGTTTGGCAAAATGGGCAATGAACCATGCCCTTGAAAACGGTGCACAGCAGTCAAGTGTGAGCATTTCCAACAGTCAGAGCAGCAGTGTTGAGGTTCGCGAAGAAAAAATTGACAAACTGGAGCAGGCAATTCAACGCAGCCTGACCATACGTTTGTATGTGGATAATAAATTCTCGGCACATTCAACCAACCGCTTGAAAAAGGAGGAGCTGGCGCATTTTATTGAGCAGGCAATTGAAGGAACCCGGTTTTTGTCAGAAGATGAATTCCGCACTCTTCCCGAGCCTGAGTTGTATTATAAAGGTGGAAACAACGATTTGAAAACTTTGGATACCGACTTCAGCAAAGTTGATCCGCAGAAAAAAATCGATTTGGCTTTTGCTGTTGAAAAGGAAGTTTTAGGGAAGGATGACCGCATTATTTCTGTTTCCACCAATTATTATGACGGTTTTGATGAAAGGGTTATGGTAACGAGCAACGGTTTTGAAGGCGATAGTGCCAATTCGCATTTTGGAGTGTATGCATCAGTTTCGGTAAAAAGTGGAGATGCGCGACCAGAAGCATCGTGGAATGAAAGCGCTATATTTTTCGATCAACTCAAAAAGGAAAATGTGGGCGTAACTGCTTTAAAAAGGGCAACCGACAAAATAGGGCAACAAAAAATCACATCCGAAAAAATGACGATGATTGTTGAAAATAAACAGGTTGGACGTATTTTTAGCCCACTGATTTCGGCATTGAACGGTGCTGCGATTCAACAAAAAAACTCGTTTTTAATCGACAAACTCAACCAAAAAGTTATTTCTGAAAAACTAACGATTACTGATGATCCTTTTGTCATCTCAGGTCGCGGTTCAAGGTTGTTCGACAGCGAAGGATTGGCAACCAAAAAACGCCCGATTTTTGAAAAAGGAGTTTTAAAAACTTATTATATCGATACCTATTACGGAAAAAAACTTGAAATGGAACCCACCAGCGGTTCAAC
>JBBQPP010000051.1:0-13903 GCA_038217255.1 Bacteroidales bacterium
TTTTTGTAGAAATCACGGATTGTTTTTACTAGCACTTCACGAAATGCCTGCAAGTGCGATCCTCCCTGCGAAGTGTGTTGCCCGTTTACAAATGAATAATAGACCTCGCCATATTGATTTCCGTGGGTTATTGCAACTTCAATATCTTCACCGCGGAGGTGGATAATCGGGTAAATAGAGTCGTGATCCATATTTTCTTCCAATAAATCACGCAAACCGTTTTTTGAATGATATTTTTCACCGTTATACTCGATGACCAACCCGGAATTCAGGAACGTGTAGTTTTTAATCATATTCACAACAAAATCGCTCATGTAGTGATATTTTTTGAAAACCGATTGGTCAGGTTCAAAAGTTACTATCGTACCGTTGGGTTCATCCAATCCTTTAAAATCTTCCTCGCCGGTTTTTATCCCTTTGCTGAAATGTATTACTTTGGCAACCCCTTCGCGAATGGCCTTTATTGTGAAATCTGATGAAAGTGCGTTAACCGCTTTAATACCAACACCATTTAATCCAACCGATTTTTTAAAAACCTTTGAATCGTATTTTGCTCCGGTATTCATTTTGCTGACTACGTCATCGAGTTTTCCAAGCGGGATACCGCGGCCGTAATCACGTACCAAAACTTTCTCCTGATCTATTTCAACACTGATTTTTTTGCCAAACCCCATCATAAATTCATCAACGGAGTTATCCAAAACTTCCTTTAAAAGGACATAAATTCCATCATCGGAAGCTGTGCCATCGCCCAGCTTTCCGATATACATTCCCGGGCGTTTGCGGATATGCTCCTGCCAGTCTAATGTTCTTATTGTTCCTTCGTCGTAATTCGGCACCATGATTTCTTCCATAAGCCGCAAATATAAATAAAACAAGCCGAAATCGACAGTGTGAAACAAACCAATAACTAACAAAATACGGTTGAAAAAGGGGAACGAAAGAAGAGTGATTGTTGTCGGGTTATTTTTGTGGTCATTGTTATCAGCAAACCCGACAGCAATGACAACCTCTTCAAATAATCCCCATCTTTTTCATCAAAAACGTGGCATTCATGGTTTTTGTAACGCCATCGGAAAGTTTGTAATCGAAAACAAGTTCATCGTTTTCAATCCTGATTTCGAAGCATTTATTGAAAACCTGTTGTGGGTATTCGGTTTCCATTTCGCTGAGTTTTAAATCGTGAGTAGCAATTAATGATATCGATTTATACTGAACCAATTTACGGAGGAGTTCACGCGAACCATTCAACTTGTCAACCGAGTTGGTTCCTTTGAGCATTTCGTCGAGGATTACAAAAATGCGTTCCCCTTTTTGCAGCCAGTCCAACACTCCTTTTATCCGTTTCAATTCGGCATAAAAGTACGATTCGTCTTTAAGCAGCGAATCGGTCGTACGCATGTTTGTGTAAATTTCAATTGGCGTGAAAACCATTTTTTCAGCACAAACCGGGGCGCCAGTGCGGGCGAGGATTAAATTCACACCAACAGTGCGCAAAAAGGTACTTTTCCCGGCCATATTTGCACCTGTAACAATTATCACTTTCGACCAGCCATTGATTTCGAAATCGTTGCAAACCCTTTTGTTTTCGCGCAAAAGCGGGTGACCTAAATTTTTTGCATGAAAGGAAAACTCACCTTCTTTTATTTCGGGAAAACTAAAATCGGGATGATTATTTGCGAAATTGGCCAAACTGATTAATGCATCGGTTTCTGAAATCACTTCCAACCATTCATTTAACTTTTTATGGTTACGGTTGTGCCAGTTCCACAATTTGTAAACGCATCGGATATCCCAAAGAAGGACGCTGTTCAGGAAAAATCCAACTAAAAGATTTTGTCGGTACTCGAATTGCCCGACGAGGTTTTTTAGTTGTTGAAATATCGCACTTGATGAAATTGGCTGGGTAACTTTTTTCTTTAGTTCACAAAGCAACTCCGACTTAAATTCACATTCTTCAATTAACCGGAGCAGTTGCATGTATTTGGATAGCAATTCAGATTTTCGGCCAAAAAACCGAAAATACTCCGTTACTTTTTTCCAGAAAAAATAAAGAAAAAGCCACTGCGTAAAAACCATGAGCCATACAAACAGGTTTGTTATTCCCAAAACAGCAGGAACCGCCGAAATTAAAGTAAGTAACGGAACAATCAGCAGCATCCATTTTATGGATTTGGCATTTTTTAATTGTAAATCCAATCCCGCCCAAGCAATGATTTCATTGTGCATTTCTTTGGTTTCGTCAAACATTTTCCCGAAAGCAAGAAAATTGATGCGCCATTCAGGTATTTGAGAAAGTTCGTGGATTGAGCCCTGTTTCTTTTCTATTTCATTTTTTTTGAGTGAAGGTTTTATAAACCAGCCAGCCAGTTTTTGTTGTCCACTGATTGTTGACGTCCTGTTGATAAACTGGAACAGCGAACCTTCGCCAAACAAATCCAAATCGTAGGAGAAAAAATGGTCGGTATTCAGGAATTCAACCCCATTTTTGAAGTGAGAAAATTGGTGATCGAGCGCCAAAAGTTCATCTTCAACAATCTTTTTCAGGATTGAAGTTTTCTTTTTAATCTTTTCGAGCTTGATATTTTTCTTAATCAGGAAGAAAAACAAGATGATTGCCGCCAACGAGAAAATTAGTGTAATCCAACTTTCAAACCCAAAAACAAAAAGCGGTGCAAAAATGAGCAGAAAAGAGAAAAAACGGTACCAGGCAAAACGTTTGATTTTGTGCGAAACCAAAGCAAGTTCTGTACTATATTTTTGGAGATTTTGACTGTAAAAAGTTTTAATAGATGTATTCATTTTACAAATATCCATAATGATGAAGAATCCCTGAAACCGAAAATACAGTAAAAACCAATACTGAAAATACGATCATTATTGTTCCAAATTGAACATTTGAAAGCCGGATTTTTTGGATTTCAGGCGAACGCGAAATGAGGTAGCGGTTTTCGACTAACATAAGTAATTTGAAACACAATTCACCAATCCCCCATCCTAACAATGCACCACCCAATATGTCGAGGGGATAATGAACCCCGGAATAAATACGGGAATATGAAAATAGGATTGCCCAAAACAGGATAAGAAACCTATAGCCAGGATTTTTGAACAAACGTGAAGTAAAAATAAAAAGTGCAAATCCGTTGGTTGCATGTGACGAAACAAAACTGTACAAACCGCCCTTTCGCAATACATTGTGCACAAGAGGACTGATCGTTGGATCGTGGACTGGTCGCAAACGCTGAAAACTTTCTTTGATAAAAACCGAAATCTGGTCGCTTAAAAGCACAGTTAGTGCCAGAAAAAAGATCACAAGCAAGGCTTTGACTTTGTAGTTTTTTATCATATAAAAAATAACAACGACAAAAAATGGAAGCCAGGTTTCCTTGCGGGTAACCATTAACATAATGGTGTCCCAAAAATCGTTGTGAAAGCTATTCAAATACAGAAATACCTCTTTATCGAGCTCTAATATATTTTGCAGCCATTCCATTTAACTGTTTAAAATTTCCCAGATTCTGTCTTTTAATTGCTGCAAGTTATACCCGGTAATTGACGAGAAATACATGTGCGGGATCCCTTTCAATTCTTTGCTGATTTCTTTCATCAATTCCTCGTCCAGCATGTCGGATTTGCTGATTGTTAGAAACCTTTGTTTGTCGAGCAATTCAGGATTGTATTTTTCCAGCTCATTGAGTAGTATTTTGTATTCCTTCAAGTGGTTTTTGCTATCAGCCGGAACCATAAAAAGTAGCATTGAATTTCGCTCGATATGGCGCAGAAAACGCAGCCCTAGACCTTTCCCTTCGTGGGCGCCTTCAATAATCCCGGGGATATCGGCCATTACAAACGAATGTTTTTCGCGGTGGCCAACAATGCCAAGATTGGGGACCAGTGTTGTAAAATGATATTCAGCAATTTTTGGTTTTGCTGCCGAAACAACCGATAAAAGTGTTGATTTTCCCGCGCTTGGGAAACCAACCAAACCAACGTCGGCGAGTACTTTTAATTCGAGGATTTTCCAGGCTTCTTCCCCATCTTCGCCAGGTTGGGCAAAACGTGGTGCTTGAAAAGTAGCCGATTTAAAATGTTCGTTGCCCAAACCGCCACGACCTCCTTTCATCAGGATTTGGGTTTCGTCGTGCTTAGTAATTTCGAAAATTACTTCGCCGGTTTCGGCATCTTTTACAATGGTTCCCAGCGGTACTTCAATCGTTACGTCATCGCCATCGGCGCCCGAACTTTTTTGTTTGCCGCCAGGACCTCCGATTCCGGCTTTTATGTGGCGTTTATATTTGAGGTGGAGCAATGTCCACATTTGTGAATTGCCTTTTACAATAACATGTCCGCCGCGGCCACCATCGCCACCATCCGGACCACCATAGGCAACAAATTTTTCTCTTCGCATATGGGCTGAACCGGCTCCGCCGCTTCCCGATTTACAAAAAATCTTTACATAATCAACAAAATTTGATTCAGCCATTTTTACTTTTATAAAGTTGCTATTACCTCTTTTAATCTTCCGGCAATATCCTCAATGCTGCCCATTCCGTTTATTCCGAAATGTTTGCCCTGTGGTTTGTAATATTCAATCAAAGGCAAAGTTTTTTCGTTGTATACGTTGATGCGATTTTCAATTATCGACTGATCCTGATCATCGGCACGTCCCGAACTTTTCCCACGGGTCATTAACCTGTCGATTAACTCTTGTTTCCCAACTTCTAAACTTAACATTCCCGAAATAGGAGTTCCATTGTCGTTCAACAGCTTATCCAACGCTTTTGCCTGATCCACAGTGCGCGGGAAACCATCAAAAATAAAGCCTTTCGTTTTGCTGTTATTTTTGAGTTTGCTTTCAATCATTCCAATCACAACTGCATCGGGCACCAATTCGCCTTTTTCCATAAAATTTTTGGCTTCAAACCCGAGTTGGGTTCCAGCCGCAATTTCACTACGCAACAAATCGCCTGTTGAAAGATGATCCAACCCAAAAGATTCAATCAGAAATTCTGCCTGTGTTCCTTTCCCAGCACCGGGAGGTCCGAATAATACGAGATTTAACATTTTGTATAATTTTTAATCGTTAATAACTGAATAAATATTTATCAAATTGCGGCCTTGTCCGTCATAATCCAATCCGTAACCAACAATAAAATCGTTGGGGATTTCAAGTCCGATATAATCCAACTGTACTTCTTTCTGAAGTGCATCGGGTTTCAATAGCAAAGTGGCAATTTTTATTTCTTTGGGGTTCATTTTTTTCAATTGTTCAAGAATATTCTCAATTGTAATCCCAGTGTCCACAATATCTTCCAAAATTACAACCGTCCGGCCTTCAATATCTTCGTTTAACCCTATCAACTGTTTCACTACGCCTGTGGTTTTATCGCCTCTGTATGATGCAAGTTTTACAAAAGTAATTTCAGTTTCAATCAAATCAATCCTTTTAAACAATTCGGCAGCAAACATAAACGAGCCATTCAAAATGCACACAAACAGCGGATTTTTCCCTTCAAAGTCGGTGTTCATTTTTTCCGCCATTTTTTCAACGACCCCTTTTAATTTTTCATAAGGGATATATAATTCGAATGTTTTATCGTGGATTTTTACCTGCCTCATTGTCTAAAAATTGATTTTTTATTGTAGCTAAATTGCTGTAATTTCGTCATTTGAAAAATTAAGGCACAAATTAACGAAACAATTCGGTTAACTAAAAATTAAAAATACAAAACATGAAGCCAAAAGTGAGTATAATTATGGGCAGCACCTCCGACCTTGGAGTTATGGAAAAAGCCGCAAAATTGTTTGAAGAGTTTGAAATTCCGTTTGAAGTAAACGCGCTTTCGGCACACCGCACGCCCGATGAAGTAGAAAAATTTGCAAAAGGTGCCAAAGATAGAGGAATAAAAGTAATTATTGCAGGCGCAGGAATGGCAGCACATTTACCCGGCGTAATTGCTGCTATGACACCGTTGCCTGTAATTGGCGTTCCGATTAATGCCAGCCTTTCTGGCTTTGATTCAATTTTGGCAATCCTTCAAATGCCTCCCGGAATCCCGGTTGCAACTGTTGCCGTTGATGGAGCGATGAATGCCGCAATACTCGCCACACAAATGATGGCCACAGGTGATGAAGAACTAATGCAAAAACTCGTCAACTATAAAGAAAGTCTGAAAAAGAAGATAGTTCAGGCTAATAAAGATCTTTCGGAAGTGAGATATAAATTTAAAACAAATTAATCTTTGAATTTGTGTTGGGTTAATTCGTTGTGAGCCAAAATGTGATTATCTTGAACGTAAATTTTTACATAAATGAATACTACTGAAATAATCAAAGAAATTGAGCAACTTCCTATTCGTAAAAGATTTTATGTTATTGAAAAAACGCTTCAATCAATAAGAAAGCAGGAAGATAAATACCAATTGGAAAATGCCGCCAATGCTTTACTTTCAGATTACGTTTCAGATTTGGATTTAACAGCTTTTTCTAATCTTAATTACGAAGATTTTTATGAAACAAAGTGAGATTTGGCTGATAAACCTGGATCCAACTGTAGGTGCTGAAATTAAAAAAACACGGCCAGCAATTATTGTAAACGATGATGCTTTAGGGAAACTCCCATTAAAAGTTATTGTTCCAATTACCGATTGGAAAGATAAATTCAGTATTGCCCCATGGATGATTAAGATTGAACCGAATTTGCAAAATGGATTGAATAAAAATTCATTACCTGATTGTTTTCAAGTTCGCTCTATTTCAGAGACAAGATTCATCAAGAAATTAGGAAAAATAACGTATGATCAATTGAACGAATTAAAAGTTGGACTTTCAAAAGTTCTTTCAATTGATGATTGAACAATACCCGCCAAACAAGCATTGAAAAACCTAATCTGCATGAAAAAGATAACCTTCCTGATCCTGATTATTTCTCTTTCAACTCATTGTTTTCCAGCCGGAAACTATCCAGCCGGGGCCCGTGCACTGGCACTTTCCAACGCTTTTGTTTCCGTTTCCGACCCTTGGAGCACATTTCACAATCAGGCCGGATTGGCCAGTCTTGAAAATTTTTCTGCCGGGGTTTTTTACGAATCGCGATTTATGATCGATGAACTTTCGCATGTGGCTGGAACAATTGTAGCACCAGTAAAAGCAGGAACTTTCGGTTTCAGTTTTTCGCAATTTGGTAAAGGGAATTACAAAGAACACAAATTGGGGTTTGCATTTGCAAAACGGCTTACCAAGAAGCTGAATGCTGCAATCCAACTCGATTATCTTTCAACCCGTTTTCCTGAAAATGAAAATGCCTTTGGCTTTGCAACTTTTGAAGCTGGGGTTGTATATGCGGTTACCGATGACCTGTTTTTTGGCGTTCATGTTTTCAACCCCATTTCAAATGGATTTGATTTGCCCGAAGGAATTCAAAAAATGCCCGCTGTTTTTCGAGTTGGCGGACATTACCAATTCCCCAAAATGGTGCTGCTGACTTTTGAAACCGAAAAAAATCTTGAAAATCCATTTATCATAAAAACCGGGATTGAGTTTTCTCCAGTTAATAATCTGGCGCTGCGGTTTGGCGTTTCCGGAAACCCAGTGAATTACACTGCCGGAATTGGGTATAAAGTTGGTAAAATAAGTACCGATATCGCTTTTAGTTATCATGGAAATCTGGGATTAACACCTGCTGTTTCAATTCAATTCGCGTTGTAACCATGATGAAAATCCGACAAATATTATTTCTCGTTTTTGCTGCAATTGCCGCAATATCAAACGCGCAGGAAAAAGATCCGAATAGGATTTTCGAATCAATAATTGAATCGCAACTCGATAAAATTGACGAACAAACCGACGTTGCGCTAATTATCGAAGACCTTGAAGGGTTTATCGAAAATCCAATCAATATAAATGCAACAACTGCTTCGGAATTATCTCGATTGTATTTTTTAAATGATGTTCAAATCAATAAACTGCTTGAATATCTTGCAAATTTTGGCCCTGCCTATTCGATTTTCGAGTTAAAAACAGTTGACGGATTTACTCCCAATATATTGCAGAAAATAGAACCATTTATTTGGTTTGGGCCGAGGAAAGAAAAACAAAAATTTGGTGATGCTTTTCAATATGGCAAAAATCAACTCTTGATGCGAACCCTTGGAAATGTGCAGGAAGCACGTGGCTACAAACCCAAAGAAGACGGGAAAAAACCTTACGATGGCAATCAATACAAATATTACACAAGATATAAATATGAGGCAGGTAACCAGTTCGTGGCAGGATTTACTGCCGAAAAAGACCAGGGGGAATCGTTTTTTACTGGTTCGAACAAACAGGGTTTTGACTTTTATTCAGCACACGTGAGCCTTAAAATAAACAAGACCTTTGAGCAGATTACTGTGGGCGATTTTCTTGTCCGCGCCGGACAGGGACTTGTTTTGTGGCAAGGATACACCTCAGGAAAATCAGAGAATGTGCTGACAATTTCAAAAACCAACCAGGGAATCCGCCCATCCACAGCGGTTGACGAAAACCTGTTTTTCAGGGGAGCAGCCACAACGCTCAATTTCGGGAAAGCAAAACTCAGTATTTTCTATTCCCAAAAAAATGATGACGGAAATATGGAAGGCACTGACTCAACCGGGCACTTTGTTACAAGTTTGCAAACTTCGGGCTACCACCGCACAAACAGTGAAATAGAAGATAAAAACTCGGTGCGAAACACAAATTTTGGTGGCATTTTTTCGTGGAGTTTTAGCAACTTAAAAGTTGGTGCAACGTTGATTCGGCAAGAGTTGAATATGCCGCTAATTCCTGCCAGTCAGCTGTATAACCAGTTTCGGTTCAGCGGAACGGAAAACCTGACCGGCGGTGTTGATTACACCTTCAACAAAGGGAAATACCAGTTTTTTGGCGAAGCTGCCATTTCAAAATCAAAAGGAAAAGCACTTGTACAAGGCGCGGTTGTCAATTTGAATGACCAGTTGAGTTTCTCGCTTTTATACCGCCATTTCGATAAAAATTACCAGTCGCTTTGGGCAAACTCATTTGCCGAAGGAAGTAATATCAGCAATGAATCGGGGCTTTATTTCGGTACGAAAATATTGCCAGTGAAATTTGTAACGCTCTTAGCCTATACTGATTTATATAAATCTCAGTGGATAAACTACACAAGCGCTGCACCTTCAACCGGGTGGGATGCGCTGGTTCAGGCAAACGTGGTTTTATCAAGAAAAGTGGATTTTTATGTTCGATATAAAAATGAAGAAAAAGAGGTAAAATTTATTCAGGAGGAAAGATATGTGAACCTTCCGGAGCAAACACAAAAACTGAGGTTTCACTTCAATTTTAAATATTCTGAAAAAATAAAACTGAAAACCCGGTTTGAACATGCTATGTTTAACGGATTGCAAAAGGAAAACGGATTTTTAGTTTTCCAGGATATCCAATTTCATCCTTTGAAAATTCCTTTAAAAATTACCGGCAGGATTGCTTATTTCAAAACTGACAGTTACAATTCGCGCATTTACGCCTACGAAAACGATTTGCTCTATACTTTTTCAATTCCGTCATTTTACGGTACAGGTTTCCGCACATATTTGAATCTGAGTTACAAAATCTCGAAAAATCTCGATTGTTGGTTCAAAATCGCCAACACCTCATGGAGCGACCGTGATGTAATCAGTTCAGGCTATAATGAGATTTTGGGAAACAACAAAACAGAGATAAAATTTCAGTTGAGGTTGAAAATTTAAATTTGAATTTATTACTTTGCCGGGTTTTTAAAAAAACATTGCTATGTCAAATTTATCGCATCTTGATTTTGAAGATATTCGCCCTTATTCTGATAAAGAAGTAAAATCGAAAATTTCTTTAATGGTTAAAGACCCTGTTTTCGATGAGGTGCTTTCACATATATTTAAGTACAGGCCAGTTGTAGAGATGGTGAAGCTACAATTGCGCATGATACGAACTGTGAAGCAATTACAAGGAACATTTATTTACGATTTACTGCGAAATGTAATCAACAAATCATCAAAAGGGTTAACCTGTTCGGGCATTGAACACCTCGACAAAAAGAAACCTTATCTTTTCATATCAAATCATCGTGACATAGTGTTGGATGCAGCACTTTTAAATTACCTGATTTTTGAGAAAGGAATGAACACAACCCTTATTGCCATTGGCAATAACCTGCTTTTATACAATTGGATTGAGCATGCTGTTAAACTTAATCGTTCTTTTATTATAAAACGGAATTTACCCCCTCGCGAAATTCTTGAATCCTCACTAAAAGTATCGCATTTTATCCGTAAATCACTTATCGAAGATAAACTCTCGGTTTGGATTGCACAACGCGAAGGCCGTACAAAAGACGGTTTTGATAAAACCCAGGTTGCGGTATTGAAAATGCTGAATATGAGCAACGAAAAAAATATTTCGGAAGGGTACAAAGAATTGAATATTGTTCCGGTTGCTATTTCATATGAAATTGAACCCTGCGGACTGGCAAAAATAAAAGAGCTGATTAAAAAACAACATTACGGACAGTCGAAAACCAGTAAGGACGATTTGAAAAGCATGTCGATGGGAATGTTCAACCCAAAAGGGCGGATGCGTTTTACTTTTGGCAAACCGCTTGAAATTGATATTGAAGAAGGAAATTCGAAATCGAAAGAACTGCAAAACAAAATAGCACAAGACGTTGCAGAAAAAATCGACCAGCAAATATATGCCAATTACAAACTCTGGCCCAACAATTATATTGCATATGACATGTTGATGCAGGAACACCGTTTTAAAAGCAAATATACCCACTGGGAAGAGCGGAAATTCAAAATAATGGTCGAGCAAGCCATGGTAAACATCGACTTTCCGATTACTGATATCCAGGAAAGATTCCTGAAATTGTATGCCAACCCTGTAATTAACAAACTAAAAGCCACTAATATATAAATGGGTTCGATTATTTGGGATTGGAATGGTACTCTGCTCAACGACCTCGATTTTTGTGTGTCCACCATTAATTTTCTACTGAAAAAACGCAATTTACCTTTGTTGAATTCTGTATCATACAAGGAAGTTTTTTCGTTCCCAGTGAAAGATTACTATCAGGTTATCGGATTCAATTTCAAGAAAGAAGACTTTTCAATTCCCGCCCGTGAATTTATTGATTTGTATGACAACGGTGTGAAAAACTGTGTGTTGCACAATTCTGCGATTGAAGTTCTGACCCATTTCAAAAACCTCGGTATCCGCCAGTTGGTGCTTTCAGCAATGAAACAAAACATGCTCGAACAAACCTTGAAACAGCAAAATATTTTTCATTTTTTTGAAGGAGTTGCCGGCTTGAACGACCATTACGCAACTTCGAAAATCGAGCGGGGCGAACAACTTATTTCCGAATTTGAAATTGAAAAATCAAGTGCATGGATTATCGGCGACACAATTCACGATTTTGAAGTGGCGGAAAGGTTGGGGATTCGGTGCATTTTAATTGCGGACGGGCATCAATCAATTGAAAGGCTTCAAAAAACTGGAGGGAGGGTAATTGGAAGTTTGCGGGAACTTATCGAAGTTAAATTCCTGGGAATTTGAGTTTTATCTACACAATTTTGCAAATATTCTGAAATTCCAAAAAACAAGATCCAAAAAACAAATAACCTCCAATGTTCAAATTCTGAAATTCCAAAAAAGTAAGAAATTGCTGGGAATTCAAGACTTATCTGCCTGCCCGTTTATGTGGGTTTGATTTTTTGATTTTTGGAATTTTAGCGAACCGTATCCAAAACTACAGATTGCCCTTAAAAAATATCTCTCTTCTTAATATCCTTGATAAACAACTGTAAATTGGTTTTTCCGCGGTAGTCGTTTTCGGCAATCGAATAACAAATATCGAAAGGTGAACCTGAAGTAATTAAATCGTAAGCCTGTGATTGGTTAAAAGCAATACCGGCAAAAATTCCGGAATTTACATCGGGTTCTACCAAATCCAATTTTAGGTGCTCCTGATTTTTCCCCACACGGCGGCTTGTTCCGGCATCATAAACATCTTCGGTAACAAAAACGGGCGCCATATTATAGGGGCCAAAAGGTGCAAATTGTTTTAAAATACGGTAAAACCGGGGTGTAATTTCGCTTAAAGTAATTTTTGCATCAATCTCTAAGGTTTGCGTTTGCTGTATTTCGGTAATCTGATTTGTTACAATCTCTTCGAACCGCTGTCTGAAGGCCGGAATATTTTCAATTTTAAGTGTCAAACCGGCAGCATACATGTGCCCACCATACGATTCTAGCAGGTCGCTACATTTGCCAATAGCTTCATACAAATCGAAATCGCGCACCGAACGCGCTGACCCGGTGGCCAATCCGTTTGATTCTGTTAAAATAATGGAAGGACGGTAATATTGCTCGGTAACCCTCGAAGCCACAATCCCAACAACACCTTTGTGCCAGTCGCGGTTATACAAAACGGTGCTGTTCATGTTTTTCAGATCTTCGCTTCTTTCAATCATATCAAGCGCTTCCTGCGTAATGTCGCGGTCAAGTGTTTTTCTTATTTCGTTGTACGAGTCGATTTCCTCTCCAATTAAACCTGATTTCTCTTCATCGTCGGAAACTAGGATTTGAACTGATTTTTTGCCATGTTCAATCCTTCCCGATGCATTCAATCTCGGCCCGATTTTAAAAACTATATCGCTGATTGTGATTTCTGTATCAGCAATTCCCGCCAGATTTATAATGGTTTGCAGTCCGATTCCCGGGCTTGTGTTTAGCTTTTTCAACCCATAATATGCCATTACACGGTTTTCGCCAACAATAGGCACTATATCCGAAGCAATGCTGACAACCAATATATCGAGCATATCGTAAATCTCGTCTTGTTCAATATTGTTTTTCTGGCAATATCCCTGCAACAATTTAAAACCCACGCCGCAACCCGAAAGTTCTTTATTGGGATAATTGCAATCGGGCTGTTTTGGATCCAATACGGCAAATGCCGGTGGAATTTGATCGCCCGGATTATGATGGTCGCAAATAATATAATCAAGGCCGCGCTCTTTTGCATCGGCAATTTTTTCAACCGCCTTTATACCGCAGTCGAGCGCAATCATCAACGTAAAACCATTATCAATGGCATAATCTATACTTTTGGTTGAAATGCCGTAACCTTCACTGTACCTGTCGGGTATGTAATATTCTATTTGTTCGATCCGCGGTTTCAGGAACGTGTACATCATTGCTACTGAAGTTGTGCCGTCAACATCATAATCGCCATAAACAATAACTTTTTCCTTATTGGCAATTGCCTGTTCAACCCTGGCAACGGCTTTATCCATGTCTTTCATCAAGAACGGATTGAGCAAATCGCTTAACCTGGGCCGGAAAAATGACTTGGCTTCATTAAATGTTGAAATCCCCCTCTGCACCAGCAAACGCGCGATTACCATGTTCACATTCAGCGCTGCAGAAAGGTGTTTTACCTCATTCGAATCGCCCTGCTTTTTTAAATTCCAGAATTTATCCATGCCTTTTTTTATGATTTGCCAATTGACAACCGGCAAAGATATAAAATGGCTTGTGATATATTAATTTAGAATGAATCTTTGCGGAAATAAAATTAATTGAATCTGATATTCAATACTTTAAGCCAAAAAACATTATCGACGTTTTTATTATCTTTGCAAAAATTTTTTTTGACCTTTTAATTTGATTAATACAGATTGAATGTCTCAAAAAGAAAACAGAGTTAAATTTGAAATTTCCATAAAAGCCTGAAGGGCTGACAATATTATAGTAATGAAAAGTATCAAGTTAACCAGAACCCCGAAGGGGTGATAGATTTAACAAAGAATTTCACCTCTTCGGGGTTTCAATTCAAAACAGAAAGATTTTACTATAATCATGT
>JBBQPP010000052.1:0-13873 GCA_038217255.1 Bacteroidales bacterium
AGCCCAAATCATGCGCTGCTCGTGTTGCTGCTTCCAAACACATGTGGGTTTGCATTCCGCAAAGCACCAGATTTTTAATGCCATTTTGCTTTAAATAATCATCCAGGTCTGTTTTTAAAAATGCATTAACCTCATTTTTGGAAATTACCTTTTCCTCTTCGATGGGTTGCACCTTTATGTGAATGTTTCCTCCCGGTTCAAAAATATGACGAACATGAACAACCAAACCTTTATTTTCACGAAAATTGCCGAGTAATATTTTAGCCTGATCCACTGCAGCTTCAGGATTTACCAGTTCAGATGCTCCTCCGGGGAAATAAAAATCCTGAATATCGATAATAAGAAGTGCTGTAGAATCAAGTTTTTGGGCAAAGATTAGCGTTGTTGATAAAACCAGAATTGTAATCAGCAGAACTATTTTTTTCATAATGAATTAAATTGAAAGCGAATTTAATAAATAAATCTTTTAAGATTTTTTTGAATTCAATCTGTGAACAAAAAAAAAGGTGCTCTGGGATGAACACCTTTTAAATAAATAATTTATTCAAATTCTATAGGTTTTCTTTTTATCCAGTTTCCTCTTGTAAAATCGGGGAAATATTGAGGTGCACTTCCCTGAGCAATTGAAGCTTCCGAAAGTGGTGTCACCGCACTCCAGGCGGCTGCATCATAAACATCTAAAACAGGCTGACGTTGTTCTTTTACTGCATTAATAAATTCTCGTGTTACAAAGAAATCCATGCCACCATGCCCTGCTCCTTCCGCCTGTTCACCATATTTTTTCCAGCGTGGGTGATCGTATTTATCCTGCCATGCCTGAAAATCTTCCCACTGATCATATTCTTTGGAAACGCCTTCAACGTAAATGCGTTTTGTGCCACTGTCGAAGTTGGTTGTTCCATCAGTACCATCAACCCTGAATCCTAACGAGTATGGGCGGGGCAAGTTAGTATCGTGTGTAACAATTATTGTTTCGCCATTGGTGGTTTTTATGGTTGAAGTAATTATATCACCCATCTTCCATGGTAACTTGGCGTATGGATGATCTTCGCCACCTTGTTCAATAATATAATCTTTTAAACCTACTGCTTTTGATGCAGTTGAAGTGAGGAAAAGAAAACGGTTTCCGCAATTGATATCCAGCATCTTTGCTATTGGCCCCAATCCATGCGTGGGGTAAACATCGGCATTTTGTTTTAACGAATGTTGAGTTCTCCAACGTGCTTCGCCCGATGCACCTTCTCCAAATTTTAGTCCGGGACTAAACTTTACATTCAACAGATTATGCTGATAACCGCACCTTGCGTGAACAACTTCACCAAAAACTCCTTGTTTTACCATGTTCATAACTGCCATCACATCGCGGCGGTAGTTTACATTTTCGAGAATCATACATGGTATTCCTGTCTCTTCTGAAGTGTCAACCAAATCCCAACACTCCTCTATTGTGTTGGCAGCAGAAACTTCTACGGCTGCGTATTTTCCAGCTTGCATAGTTGCAACTGCCATTCTTGTGTGCCATAACCAAGGTGTTGCGATTATTACACCGTCAATATCATCACGTTTTAGCATTTCTTTGAAGGCATATTCTCCATCAGAATAAACTTTTGCTTCGGAGTGTCCCTGTTCTTTTAATAAGTTTTGGGCTTTTTGAACCGCTTCCGGGTCAATGTCACAAAAGGCAGTAATTTTTACACCTTCTGTCATCGCAGCTCTTTTTAAATGACTTCTTCCTCTGCCACCTACACCTATAAATGCAATGTTGACATCGCCGCTGATTTGTTTCTGTTTTGAAACTCCTGCTTTTGATATTTGCGGAGCAATTATTATTCCTGCTCCTGCTGCGGTTGCTGTTTTAAGAAATGATCGTCTGCTGGTATTTTCCATTATTATTTTATTTAAGAATCCTGATTAGGCTTTAAGCCAACAACTCTTTTACCTGTTTGTAAACATTCTCGCCATTAAAACCGAGTTTGTTATCTAAAACTGTGTAAGGTGCAGAGAATCCAAATGATTCAAGTCCCCAGATTTTTCCGTTTTCGCCTACCAAACCTTCCAATGTTACTGGTAATCCGGCAGTCATTCCATATCTCGGAATTCCAACAGGCAGAACACTTTCCTGGTATTCTTTCGATTGACTTCTGAACAAACCTTCCGAAGGAACAGAAACCACCTGCACTTTCAGGTTATCTTTTTCTTTTAGCAATTTAGCACCTTCAACAAGTGTTGCCACTTCAGAGCCACTGGCAACCAGCACAACATCCGGTTTTTCTTCAGGTTTTGAAACAATGTAAGCTCCTTTTTCAGCTTGTAACGCAGATTCATAGCGATTGCCTTCGACAGGCAAGTTGGTAATATTCTGACGTGAAAGGATGAGTGCGGTTGGAGTACTTGTATTTTCCAAAGCCATTTTCCATGCAACAGTAGTTTCGTTTGCATCTGCAGGGCGCAAAACCAACATACTGTTGTGACCATGGTGGTTTTTCAGTTTTTCCAGGAGCCTGATTTGAGCTTCCTGTTCAACGGGCTGGTGGGTTGGACCATCTTCGCCAACACGGAAAGCATCGTGTGTCCAGACATATTTTACCGGAAGTTCCATTAACGCAGCCAATCGAACTGCGGGTTTCATATAATCGCTAAACACAAAGAAAGTTGCGCAAACAGGGATAACGCCACCGTGCAAGGCCATTCCGTTTGCCAGGCAAGCCATTGTTAATTCGCTGACTCCTACCTGTAGAAATGAACCGCTAAAATCGCCATTTTTGAAAGCTGTAGTTTTTTTCAGGAACCCGTCGGTTTTGTCAGAGTTTGATAAATCAGCTGAGGAAACAATCATGTTTTCAACTTTTCCTGCAAATTCTGCTAAAACTGCACTCGAAGCAGCGCGTGTTGCAGAATTATCTTTTTGTGTGATTGCGGAAAAGTCAATTCCTGAAATGTCTTTTGAGAAGAATTTATTGAGTTTTGCAGCCAATCCTGTGTTTTCAGCTTCCCATTTTTTCATGGCAGCTTTTTTTGTTGCTGCTTTTTTTATGAGTACGGCCTTACATTTTGCGTAATATTCTTTTACGTCATCAAAAATGACAAATGGGTTTTCGGGATTTCCGTCTAAGTTCTCAATTGAAAGTTCAAATGATGCACCAGCCTCGCCAAGCGGCATTCCGTGGGTTGCGCATTTGCGTTCGAAGCTTTCGCCTGAAGCAGTTACCGCACCTAAACCCATGATTGTTTTACCTATAATCAGCGTTGGTTTATCCGTTTCAGCGTTGGCGTTTTTTAGTGCCTGCCTGATTTGTTGAGAATTGTTGCCATCAATGGTCATTACGTTCCATCCCCAGGCTTCGTATTTTTTTGCAGTGTCTTCTTTAGTAACTGCATCTGTGTCAGTCGAAAGCTGGATATCGTTTGAATCATAAAACATTATTAGATTGTTCAACCCTAAAAATCCTGCAATCCGGCCGGCTCCCTGCGAAATTTCTTCCTGAACTCCACCGTCAGAAATATAAGTATATATTTTATGACTCATCCATTCGCCAAAACGTGCTACTAAAAAGCGTTCAGTAATTGCTGCACCAACAGCCATTGTATGTCCTTGTCCGAGCGGACCGGAGGTGTTTTCAATACCGCGCATTACGTCAATTTCAGGATGCCCCGGAGTTACACTTCCCCATTGCCTGAAATTGGAGAGGTCTTCCATGCTGTAAAATCCTGCCAGCGAAAGTGTTGCATACAACATTGGCGACATGTGCCCCGGATCAAGAAAAAACCTGTCACGGTTAATCCATGCCATATCCGAAGGATCGTAATTTAAAAACTCCGTAAAAAGGATATTGATATAGTCAGCTCCTCCCATTGCACCCCCCGGATGACCGGATTTAGCTTTTTCAACCATTGCAGCCGCCAGAATCCTAATATTATCGGCAGCCTTTGTTTCGATACTTTTATTCATTTATTTGTAAATATTTATTTCGCTTGAATGATTCTAACCATAAAGATTCCTTCGATTGCCAATAATTTTTCCTTGATTGACTCATCGATAACAGCTTTGTCAACATCGATAATATTATAAGCAATTTCTCCACGTTTTTTGTTCAACATACTATCTATATTTAGTCCATTTTCGCCAAGCACTGCAGAAATCTGGCTGACCATGTTTGGTATATTTCGGTTGGCTACTAAAATTCTTGCTTCATTGTGCATTTCCATTTCGGCATCGGGGAAATTTACTGAATTGACAATATTTCCGTGTTCCAGAAATTCTTTAACCTGATTTACCGCCATTATTGCGCAGTTGGTTTCCGATTCAGATGTTGAAGCACCTAAATGGGGAATAGAAATTACTTTATCCATTTTAAGTGTAGTTTCATCAGGGAAGTCGGTAATGTAACTGGCAACTTTGCCTTCTGCAATCGCTTCTGCAAGGTCGGTATTGTTTATTAACCCGCCACGTGCAAAATTCAAAATGCGGACACCTTTTTTCATCATTTTGAATTTCTCCTTATTTAAATATCCTTTGGTCTCTGAGGTTTGAGGGATATTGATTGTAACATAATCGGCTTGTGAAAGCAGCGGTTGGATTCCTTCGACCCAGGTTACTTCACGGCTCAATCTTAAAGCCTGCTTTACCGACATATACGGGTCGTAACCAATAACTTTCATTCCTAACGCTGTTGCTGCATTGGCAACCAAAACCCCGATTGCACCCAAACCAATAACGGCCAAAGTTTTACCCTGAATCTCATTTCCGGCGAAGTTGTTTTTTCCTTTTTCTACCAAAGCTGGTACCTGGTCACCTTGACCGATTAGCGTTTTTGCCCACACAACTGAATTAATGATATCACGCGATGAAAGCAATAAACCAGCTATGATTATTTCTTTAACTCCGTTAGCGTTTGCACCCGGTGTGTTGAAAACTACAACTCCTTTTTCGGTGCATTTATCGATTGGAATGTTGTTAACACCGGCACCCGCGCGGGCTACTGCCTTTAATGATTTTGACAATTCCATGGTGTGCATATCAAAACTGCGCAGCACAATGGCATCTGGACTTGGTAATTCACTTGCAATTTCGTAATTGCTCAATGGAAAAAGATTTAACCCTTCGGTATCAATTTTGTTTAACGTTTGAATCTTGATCATTTGGTTTACTTTTTTAAAGGTGGTTGATATGTAACTGTCTATTCACAAATATCAATAATTTATCTAAATGATTCGGCCTAATATAGCTTAAATTATCAATATGAAATTAACATTAACACAATTTGGGGTGGTTGGAGTTAGGTTAAAAGCTTAGAAATGATAATATTGATATTGTTTTTTTCAGTTCTTGATTTGCAATTACAGGGGGACGAGTTCTAATGATAAATCTATTACTGGCTGATTGTTGATTTCTTTAAAATAGAGAAGGTTTCCCCCAAAGGAAAAGCCAGTTTCCCAATGAAACTGGCCTAATAACCTTCAACTACTAACCGATTTTATAACCCCAAAAATATGAAGTAATAGTATTGAACTATTTACTTTTTTATAATCTGTTGCAAAGTAAACAAGAGTTGTAAAATTGGAATGTAATTTATGTCACACAAGTTTCGAGAATTCAATGAAATTTCTGGATTGCTTAATTTTGCCTTCTTTTTCCAGTTTTTTTAGCAATCTTGAAATTACTTCACGCGAAGTATTTAATCGAAGCGCTAAATCCTGATGTGTTTCGTTTAATACAGTTACTCCGGATTGTTTATGTCTGTCGATTAGGTACTTAACCAGACGGTCGTCTAATTTCAAAAATGCAATTGAATCGATAGTGTCAATTAATTCCCGGAATCGGTTTTGAAACGATTGCATCACAAATTGTTTCCAACCGGGATATTTACATATCCAGTTGTCGAGCATTTCCACAGGTAGCATAAATACTTCTGTTTCTTCTTCGGCAACTGCTTTGATTGTGCTGGTTAAATTAGTCATGCAACAGGTTAGCGACATGGCGCAAACTTCGTTTTGTTTCAGGTAATAAAGCAAAAGTTCGTTGCCTTCGTCATTATTCCTTGTAACCCTGATCAAACCTTTTAACACAATCGGGAAACTCGTAATAAATTGGCCTTCACGAATCAGTACTTCGCCGGGTTGAAAAGTTTTGGAAACCCCAAATTGAAGGATTTCCTGTTGAAGTTCTTTTTCCAGAAAATTATATTGATTTTTGAAAACCTCCATTTTTAAAATGACTACTGTTTTTCTCCTGTTATTGGTGCTTCACCATTATAGGACGAAGCGTTTCCTTTAAACTTTTTCCCATCGACTGTAACGCTTACTTTAATTAAGTCGGAATCTGTTTTCAATTCAAGATAAAGTACATTTTCCGGTTTCAGTTCGATTTTTGTGAAAGGAATTGTATTTCCTTCAGTTGTAACCACGTTACCCGAAAGTTTCCCATCGGTTTCTGCAAGATTAAAAACCCCAGTCATATCGCCTTGATCGACTGTAACTTTGTACTTCCAGCTTCCAGCAACTTCACTTGATTTTAACTGTGCAAAAATGGGGGAAGTAAAACCCAATACGAATAAAAGAATAAATAGCTTTTTCATAATAATAGTTTTAATAGTTTTGAAAATTTTGTTTTTAAAAATAGTCAATACTTATTAAACTAAAGTGGGGAAATGTCAGAAAAAAAGGAAAAATATGTTTTACTCAAACATGTCCTTCATTTTTTCAAAGAATGATTTTTCAGAATCGGATGGACCTTCAAGGAATCCCGGGGAAGCAAGCAATTTTTCCATGGTTCGTTTTTCTTCGTTACTGAGTTTTTTTGGAATCCAAACATGGATGCGCACCAACAAATCGCCTTTGCCATAACCGTTTACATCAGGAATCCCCTTTCCGCGCAAACGCAGGATCTTTTCAGGTTGTGTGCCGGCTTCAATTTTAACTTTTACTTTCCCTTCTGCTGTAGGTATTTCTGATGTAGTACCAAGCGTAATTTCAGGGAAAGAAAGGAAAAGGTTATAAATCAAATTGTTTCCATCGCGGACAAGTTCTGGGTGGTCTTCTTCAGTAATAACCACAAGTAAATCCCCATTTATTCCACCGCGCCTGCCTGTATTTCCGCGCCCCGAAACATTGAGTTGCATGCCCTCGCCAACGCCAGCAGGTATTTTGATGTTGATTACTTCTTCATCGCGGATAACCCCTTCTCCCGCACAATGCACACATTTATCGGTAA
The DNA here is from genome assembly GCA_038217255.1 of Bacteroidales bacterium. Classification (GTDB taxonomy): domain Bacteria; phylum Bacteroidota; class Bacteroidia; order Bacteroidales; family Prolixibacteraceae; genus Draconibacterium. Next base: position 7,211 of record JBBQPP010000052.1, read on the forward strand.
TCATTTTTCCATCACCCTGGCATGTTGGGCAAGTTGCAGTAGTTTGCATTTGCCCAAGAATTGTATTTGCAATCCGTGTAACTTGTCCCGAACCACGGCAAGTTCCGCAAGTTGAATATTCTGAGCCGTTTTTGGCGCCTGTTCCATTGCAATGGTCGCAGGCCACATATTTTTTTACTTTGATTTTCTTTTCAACTCCTTCAATAATTTCTTTTAGATCGAGTGTTACTTTTACTCTTAAATCCGAACCGCGGCTGACCCGTCGTCCTCCACGGCTTGAACCTCCGCCAAATCCACCAAATCCACCAAAATGACCACCAAAAATATCTCCAAACGACGAAAAAATATCTTCCACATCACGGAATCCACCACCAAAACCGCCACCGGCAGCGCCACCAACTCCTGCATGTCCAAACTGGTCGTAACGTTGTTTTTTGCTGGGGTTGCTAATTACTTCGTAGGCTTCCGCAGCTTCTTTGAATTTTTCCTCAGCTTCAGCATTCCCGGGGTTTTTGTCGGGGTGAAATTGAAGCGCTTTTTTGCGGTATGCTTTTTTTATTTCTTCGGGTGAAGCGCTTTTGCTTACCTCTAAAATTTCGTAATAATCTCTTTTTGCCATTTTTTAATCTTTTATTCTCCGATTATAACCTTGGCAAACCGGATTACCTTGTCATTTAATGTGTACCCTTTTTGCACAACGTTAACCACTTTTCCTATTAGTGTTTCATCGGGGGCAGGTATTTTTATGATTGCTTCATGCAGATCAACATTGAAATCCTGGTTAACTGCATCAATTTCTTTTATGTTGTTTTGTTTAAGGAACTCGCTGAATTTGTTGTAAATGAGCTGCGTTCCTTTTTTTCCTGCATCTTCATCAGCTACATCTTTTAAAGAGTTGAGCGCCCTTTCAAAATCGTCAACAATTGGCAGTATGTTTACAAGAACTGATTCTCCACCCGATTTAATTAAATCGGCTTTTTCTTTCATGGTACGTTTGCGAAAATTGTCAAACTCGGCCTGTAATCTTAAATGTTTGTCTGTTATTTCGGCAAGTTTTTCACCGAGCTCCTGCAAAAGAACTTCATTTTTGTCTTTTTTCGATTTCATTTTATTGTGTGTTTGCTCCTCTTCTTTGCCGGTTTCTTTTTGGTCTTCGGTTGGTTCTTCAACTGTAACAGTATTTTGTGTGTCTTCCAAAGTCACTTCTTTTTCGTTGTTTTTGTTATCCTTTGTTGCCATTTTCAGATCATTTTATAATTCAAACTGAGTTATAATTTATGTGTTTTTAATTTATCTGTAGCCACATATCAAAAATATTGCCACGCAAATATAAACGACAAATTGACACCCATGCTTTTTCGATGAATGTCAATTTGAATCGTTTAGAAATATTTTACAACAGAAAATATCTCAGGTGATTAACTATTTTAGATATTTTTCAAGTGCTGCATCAAGTGAAGGTCCACGTAAATTGGTTCCAACAATAATCCCGTTTCCGTCTATCAAAAAATTAGTTGGAATACTGCGGACACCATAAATAGCAGCATGTTTCGAATTCCACCCCTGTAAATCGCTTATTTGGTATGGCCAGCTAAGTTTATCGGTTTCAATTGCTTTTTTCCAGTCGGCTTCAGTTTTGTCAAGCGATGCGCCAAAAACAGTAAAACCTTTTCCGTTTGTGAAATTTTTATCTTTGTATTTGTTATATGCCGATACAACATTTGGATTTTCCCTGCGACATGGTCCACACCACGCAGCCCAAAAATCGAGTAACACCAATTTTCCCTTTGCGTCCGAAAGTTTAATTGTTTTTCCTGAAGGCGATTTCCCCGTCAATTCGGGGGCTTTGTTGCCAATTCCTGTCCCAATTTTGGTTTGCGACAATAATAATCCGGTAGTAAATACTACAATAGATAATGTTAAAATTAATTTCTTCATTTTTTTATTTTCTTTCTTAATTGTTTTCAATAACGTTGCAAAATAGATAAAAGTTTTAATTAAATCGAATCTGACTTCAATTCGTATCCCTTGAAATTTTCGCCCCAAGTTGATTTAACCTGTCATCTATGCTTTCATAACCACGGTCGATTTGTTCGATATTTTCAATCACACTTTTCCCTTTTGCCGACATCGCAGCTATTAACAATGCAATTCCCGCACGAATATCCGGAGAACTCATTTTTGTTCCTCTTAAATTATATGCTCTGTTCAAGCCAATTACTGTGGCGCGGTGTGGGTCACACAATATAATCTGAGCGCCCATGTCAATTAGTTTGTCAACAAAAAACAAGCGGCTTTCGAACATTTTCTGGTGAATTAGCACACTGCCTTTTGCCTGAGTGGCAACTACAAGTAAAACACTAAGTAAATCGGGCGTCAATCCCGGCCAGGGCGCATCCGAAATAGTCATAATCGAACCATCAATGTACGATTCAATTTCATAATGTTTGTTGCCCTTTATAATCAAATTGTCGTCCGATTGGTTTATTTTAATCCCCAATTGGCGGAACGAAGCCGGAATAATCCCAAGATGATCAACACCGGCATTTTTAATTGTCAATTCAGAATCTGTCATTGCTGCCAGGCCAATAAAACTGCCTACTTCAATCATGTCGGGCAAAATTCGGTGCGTGCAACCGGAAAGTGAAGTTACTCCTTCAACTGACAAAAGATTTGAACCAATCCCCGAAATTTTGGCTCCCATGGAAACCAACATTTTGCTCAATTGTTGCAGATAGGGTTCGCAGGCGGCATTATAAATAGTTGTTGTTCCCTGGGCAAGTACTGCGGCCATTAAAATATTGGCAGTTCCGGTAACCGAAGCTTCATCAAGGAGCATGTATGCGCCTTTCAGTTTTGAAGCGGTAACCGAATACCATTGTTTTTTAGTATCGAAAGTGAATTTTGCACCCAATTTTTGCAAGCCAATAAAATGAGTGTCAACTCTGCGGCGGCCAATTTTGTCGCCACCGGGTTGCGGTATAAATCCTTGTCCGAAACGCGCCAACAATGGGCCTATGACCATGATAGAGCCCCGTAAACCTGCAGCTTTTTTCGCATATTCAGGACTTTTCAAAAAATCAATATTCACACTTGCAGCATTGAAACGATAGGTGCCTTTTTTGATCTTCTCAACCTCGACACCCATATTCCCAAGTATTTCGATGAGTTTTAGTACGTCGCTGATTTCGGGGACATTTTCAATTTTTACATCTTGATCCGTTAAAAGTGCGGCACATAAAATTTGGAGTGCTTCGTTTTTAGCGCCCTGTGGTTCAAGTTCGCCGGTTAATTTGCAACCGCCTTCGATTGTAAATGTTGACATTTGAAACGGGGTTTTGGGTTATTTCTTTTTGTATTTTTTCTTTTTTTGCTTGGGTGGTATAAATGCTTTTGCATCAACAAGCTGAATATCTTCAGTTTTGATATTTATTTTCCCCTTCGAAAGTTCTTTTAAGTCCTGAAGAATTTTCGCGTCATCAACGCCGTCTTTGTTCCATGCCACATACGATTTCTTCATGTGGTTGGCAAGTAATTCAATTAAAACCTCCTTTTCTTCACCTTCCAATTCCACTGTTTTTTTTATCAGCGATTCCAAGATAAAACCATAATGTTTGTACCTGATATTGTTGTCGGAGTATGGTACCCTATTGGGTTTTTCGGTAAGGATATCGGGAGTTGGCGGGTTATACGGATATTCTATGTCCAATTTGAAGTCGGACATGATTGCCAAATGATCCCAAAGTTTGTGTTTAAATTCGGCAACATCTCTTAAATAAGGATATAAATTTCCCATTACATCAATTACCGTTTGTGCCGAACGGTTCCGTTTTTCTTTGTCTTCGATAGTAAACAGGTAATCAACCATGTTTTGTATATTTCTTCCGTATTCGGGAAGCGGAAGTTTTTTTCTCTGTGAATTGTAATCCATTTCTATTTTTCTTTTGATAACTAATTAAATACAAGTTGTTATGAGGGGTTTATTTAGATGATTTTTTTTGCAAAACTAACTATTTCCACGCAATACACAATTTTTTAACTGAATGCTTGTGTTATCGTTTGATTTTTAGTTTTGCAAATTTCAGTAATAATTGTTTTTGTCCTGAATTGTGGAAGTAAATTGTTGCTTTTTTATTTGGCATCACACCTTCAACATTGAGTACTTTCCCTTCGCCAAAACGCTGATGTTCCACGACCATTCCCGACTGAATTTTTTCCGGGTCGTCGCCAATAAAGGCATTTTGTTCATCCTGTTCTTTTAAGGAAACGAGTTTTTTGCCATAAATGTTTTGATGATAGCCGGTTTTAAATGTCGGAGGCGCTGCGGGTTTGCTAAATTGTATTTTTTCAGATTGTGAATTAAATGGATTTCTGTTTCGCGTATTTCGTTGAAATCCCGAATTATTGGATTGGTCCAAAAACTGTTCATCCAATTCTTCCAAAAACCGGCTGGGCGAGCAAAAATCAAGGTTTCCCCAGCGGTAGCGTTGGTTTGCATAACTGAAACAAGCATTTTCTTTGGCACGCGTCAAGGCAACATAAAACAAACGGCGTTCTTCTTCAAGTGCTTCCTCTGTTTGTTTTTCGCCTTGCCGCTGCGATGGGAAAAGATTTTCTTCCATCCCGACAACAAAAACATTTTTGAATTCAAGCCCTTTTGCAGAATGAACTGTCATCAACGTAACTTTGTCGCGTTCTTCATCTTTTTCATTGTCCTGGTCGGTAAGCAAAGCCACATCTTCAAGATAATTTGCCAGATTTGCCGGCTCTCCGGTTTCAAGTGCGTTGAGGCTGAATTCCTGGATACCATTCAGCAATTCCTGGATATTTTCGAACCGACTTACACCTTCGGGCGATTTGTCGTTGCGCAGCTCAACGAAAATCCCTGAATCTTCGGCAATGATTTTCGCGGCATTAAAAGCATCGTTTACTTTCAATACCATCTGGTAATTTTGAATGGTATTCCTAAAACTTATAATTTTTGCAACCGTCCCTTTATTTAAGCCGATTTCATTTTTCGAATTTAAATCCTCTATTATTTTCCAAATCGAAGTTTCGGCTTCTACTGCTGCATTTTCAAGTTTTTCGAGTGTGGTTGAGCCAATTCCTCGCGCTGGAAAGTTGATTATCCTTTTCAGCGCTTCATTGTCTGCCGGGTTGATTGTCAGCCTGAAATAAGCGAGCAAATCTTTAATTTCCTTACGTTGGTAAAAACTCAATCCACCATACACTTTGTACGGTATATTTCGTTTCCGAAGGGCTTCTTCAAAAATCCTCGATTGTGCATTTGTACGGTATAGAATGGCATAATCGGCGTTTTTATAATGGTCTCGCAACTGTGTTTCTGCTATTTCCTGAACTACCATAAAACCCTCTTCATTGTCGGTTAGCGCTGAAAATACTTTTATTGGTTTACCTGGTTCGTTTTCCGAAAAAACTATTTTGTGAATTTGCTTTTTATTCTTGGAAATGATGCTGTTTGCAGCATTTACTATGGTTTGCGTGGACCGGTAGTTTTGTTCGAGTTTAAAAATTTTATGTTCGGGGTAATCGCTTTTGAAATTCAGGATATTTTCAATTCGTGCGCCCCTAAACGAGTAAATACTTTGCGCATCGTCGCCAACAACACAAATGTTATTGGTTTTTGAAGCCAGCTTTTTTACAATCAGGTATTGCGCGTAATTGGTGTCCTGGTATTCGTCAACCAAAACATAATCAAACCTTTCGTGATATTTCGCGAGTATTTCAGGGTGGTCGCGGAAAAGGATATTTGTTTTCATCAACAAATCATCAAAATCCATTGCGCCCGAAAGAAACAAACGTTTTACATATTCCCTGTAAATTTCCGAAATAGCTGGCATCCGCATGTTTTTGTCTATCAGCCTGATTTCAGAATGTTCGGCATAAACATTCGGTGTAATCAGGTTATTTTTTGCATTGGAAATCCGGGCAGCAACCGTACCTGGTTTATAGGTTTTATCGTCTAATCCGAGGCTTTTGATGATAGTTTTTATCAAACTTTTGCTGTCGGAACTGTCGTATATTGTAAAGTTCGACGGGTAACCCAAAACTGCATGTTCGGTGCGCAATATGCGGGCAAAAACACTGTGGAATGTACCCATCCATAAATAACGCGCCATTTTTTCACCAACAACCGTTGCAATCCGTTCTTTCATTTCCCGGGATGCCTTGTTGGTAAAAGTAAGCGCCAAAATGGTTGACGGTCGCACCCCCTGTTTCAGCAAATGCGCAATGCGATAAGTCAAAACACGGGTTTTACCCGAACCTGCCCCGGCAATAATCAATGCCGGTCCTTCGGTTCGCACAACCGCTTCGTGTTGGGCTTTGTTGAGTTCCTTTAAATAATCGAGCACAAAAAAATCCTTATTCAGTTAATAAAAAACAAAAGTAAAAGTTGTTCAATGGTTTTGGTGGTTTTTGGCTTGTGTTTTATCAACAATATGAATTACACCCTAAAAATTGCTCGTTGTAAATTGATTTTTGTTTTCTTACAAACAATTAAATAGAAATTATACGTTAATATTGTAGCTCAAAATGGTTGTTTTTATGAATAGCAAAGCCTTTTTAATTTTAGTGATTTCTGGATTTATATCAATAATCCCGGGATTTTTAAATGCACAAATTTCCGCTCCGGGGGCATCA
>JBBQPP010000053.1:0-13599 GCA_038217255.1 Bacteroidales bacterium
AGAATCCACAGCGGTCAGTTTATTTTCGTCAAGGTTTATTTCTTTTAAAGCTATGCGTGAAATGGACCAGTCGTGAAGTAAAACTAATTCAACATCTTTTACATTCGAAGGAATTGGAAAATCCCCATTTTCGAAAAAGAAATTGGTGCGTCGGTCGGCCCCAGCTTTTTTAACATTTAGATAGCCTTCATTGGGAAATCGTGCCCTCACCGCACGTTTTCCATCTATAAAAAGCTCTCTCAAATCTGCTGTATTATTCATGTTTTCAGGCAATTTTGCTTCCCACAATCCCCTATTGTTTTTTACCCATCCTGAAATTTGAACCCCTCCTGAGATTACCGGGCTTGAACCTTTTTCAGCCCTGAAACTGAGTTTCGTATTTTTTTGCGCAGATTTTAACGGTTCGAAAACAAGGGGTTCTGTAACCCGATAAATACCATCAGCCAACCAAACTGTTACTTCTTTTTCCATGCCATTTTCCAACACTTCATCAGCCACTTTTTTTGCCTGAACTATTGATTTAAGCGGCAGTTTTTTTGTCCCCGGATTATTATCGTTTCCTTTTGGCGAAACATAAATGTCTTTGGCAAAACACGATGAAATTGACACAAAAAATAACAGAAATGAAATTGTTGATTTTAATGCGCGGAATACCTGATTTTGTTCCATTGTTATTTGATTTAAGTTGGTTTAAAATTAATAGAATTTTTCGCTGTTAAAACCTTTGGCAAATTGTTTTATAAGCACAATAATTGCAATGTTCGACGTGTGGAGTTTGAACAAAAGTGTTGTTTGGTGAATAAATCTCTTCCAACAATATTTTTAACCCCGTCTCAAAATCAGCTTTTAATTCACCAAAAGAAAAATCGTGTTTTTCCCAACTGATTTCCGGTTTGAAATTGTCTTTGAACAAATCTTTTAAACTGTAAATACCCGGACTGAAATTGGTTTCTTTTGTATCTTCCGACAAAATCCATGAGTAAATCATCGCCTGCAAAACCTCCTTTTTAGGGTCTTTTAAATCCTTTATAAAAAGGTCACCAACTTCTTTGAACGACTTGCTTTTCACATTCCCGGTTTTATAGTCCAAAACCCGCAAACTGCCTTTTAAACGGTCAACCCTGTCTATTTTTCCGCCAATATTTATGGCCGTATTTACACCATTTACATCGATTCCGATTTGGGTTTTATATTTTTCTTCCAAACTTACGAGGGTAAAAGGCGCAAAACCAATGTCAACTTTAAAAAGCTGTTTCAAGTAGGTTTTTATGTTTTCGTAAATCAGCAAGGTTTTCCCTTCCAAAACAACTTTTTTTGTACTACCCTCTTTTTCCTTGAAATAGTTTTTGGCGATTTTTTTATGGATTTCGTTTTCAATCAACACCCTGTTTTTACTGAGGGTTTCAATATGGTCGCGGGTTACCACTTTGCCAATCAAGGGTTTGTACAACGCCTCAATTGTATCATGGAAAATATTCCCAAAAATCATCCCATCAATTTCTTCCTGCACCTCATCGGGTTCGGGAAGCTGCATCACATAACGGAAATAGAACCGCAAACTGCATTGCAGGTATGTATTTATCGCACTTGGTGAAAGCGGGTGTTCATCGGTATTTTTGCTTAAAAGTTTTGAGACAATTTGTTCCGAACTTGCGAATTGAATTGGTTTTGCATGGTCGTGGGCAAAGCTAAAATCAAGGGATATTTTTTCAGGTTTTTGCACCGAATCATATTCCAACTGAAACCCATATCTGCTCAACTCACCAGTGCTAATTCCCTCCTTAATAACACTGTAAGTCGCTGTTACATTTTCAGCGCGCTGAATAAGCCGATAAAAATAATAGGCGTACATGGCATCCTGTTCGTCAATTCCGGGCAGACCAAAACCTTTTCTAATGTTTGCCGGAATAAATGAAGGTGCGGTAAAAGTACGCGGCCATTTATCTTCATTTAACCCCAGAATAATCAGGTTTTTAAAATCGAGGCAACGGGTTTCGAGGATTCCCATTACTTGAATCCCACTAAGCGGTTCACCTTCAAAAGCCACCGAAACCGTTGCTAAATATTGTGTAAACAGCCTGAAATAAACAACATCACTGATTTCGCGTTTTTGCTCGTAAATCGCTTTGTTTATAGTAACATCAAGCCTTTCAATTGATTGATAGAGAGAATAAATGATTTCCGACATCATTGCATTCTCCATATCAGCGGCATGAAATTTACTGACAACCTCGCCAAGGACTTCAAGAAAATAGTGACTGTAATTTTCAACTTTTTCGGGCAGTTTGAAAATGATTTTGTGTATCGGTGAAAAATCAATTTCATTGAGCGGGATTGTAATGCGGTTTTTGGTTTGAATTTCGCTTAAAAACGATTTGTTTTTTTCACTTTCCCAATAGGTCAAAAGCTGGTGGTTCAAAATATCTGTTACATACCTGTAATAGGCAATCACTCCCCTGCTTTCATCGTTTCTTTTGTTTTTCAGCAAATTAACGAGTAACATGATAAAACCATAAATCATTGAGTTTTTTGCCGGGTAGCCCATTGTAATGTTTACCGTTTCAATGTTTGTGGGAATGGCGCCAAGTGTTGCAAAAAGCAAACTTTCGTCGGCCAATACAATGGCAGTGTTGTCGAATTTAGCTTCAAAATTATTGACATTTTCATCCAGAAAAACTGGGATTTGCTGCGCCTGTCCGTAATTTGAGGAAACCGCTGCAAGTTTTATGTTTTTCTTATTACTGAATTCGTTGGCACTGAAAACAAAATCTGACGGAGGTGGAAAGTTTATCAGATTTTCGCGCATAAAATGTCCTGCTTCATGCAATTTATCGACAAGGTAGGAATTATCGAAATCCCATAAAAAGCTGGCCTTTTGCTCCTTTTGAAGCATTCTGAATAACTTTTTTTCGCAGGTATTCAATGCGTTCAAACCAATGAAATAATATTTTTTGAAATTAAATTTATTAATACCTGCTGCCATATTTTCAACAACCTGCCGGTCGGCCATCCCGCCATAAGCCATTTTTTTCGCTTTCAGAATTTCTTTAAATTCAGTATAAACCGGGTAAAGTTTTTCCCAAATATGGAGGTGTTTTTGCTGAAATTCTTTTCGACCGTCAACAGCCACACTTCCCCAAAAAAGTTCGAGCGCCTCTTTTTGTTCGGGGGTCAGATAATCAAAAACCGATTCGATTTCTTTTATATCATAAATATTGCGGAAAATGTCCTTTGCATCCACTAAATACCTGTCGATATCATTAAAATCGGCCAACAAAATTTCGCCCCAAAAGTAGAATTCATCAAATGTTTCAGTAGTTTGCGTGTGTTTTTGGAACACGTCATATAGAATCGAAATAAGTTGCAGCTTTTCTACCTGGTGATAATCTGAATACCCGGAAATCAGTTCACCAATTGTTGTAATTTCGGGGGCAATTACTGCGTTTGAGATTTCATTTTGCAGATACGAATTAAAAAATACACCGGCCCTGCGGTTGGGAAAAACCAGACAAATTTCATATAATTCACCTTTGTGTTTATGATTGATATATTTGGCGCAATGAGCGAGGAATCGTTCCATACAATAGTTTAAAGTTTCGAGTTCAAAGTTTAAAGCCCGCCTGAATGACGCAGTTGGGCAGGTTTCGAGTTCAATCCCGATGGCTATCGGGCAAAGTTCAAAGTTTTGGTTGAATTTACAAGATTTCATACATCAAAAAGATTTTTTTCCTCCTTTTGATGAGGAAACTAATTTGAAAAATCCTTAAATGATTATTAATTTGGACAGGCTCCACTTTCTTATTTTTTTGTAAAATAAGAAAAACGTAGTTTTTGGATTATTGTATAGCAAAGATATTGGTAGCACACAACCGGGTATCGGTTAGATTTTCTTTTTGGAGCTAAACGAAATTGAATTTGATTAGAATGCGTTTAACGTGAGTTAACCTCCAAACAATAAATTTTGCTATTTTTAAACCTTTCTTACAAAAAACAAATCTTCTCAATGAAAAAAATTACTATTTCAACTATTATTATGTTGTCATCAATTTTTGCTTTTGCACAGGACCGCATTACCGGGCTAAATTTTGCTACCCGCAGTGAGGTAATTGCACAAAACGGAATGGCATGCACAAGTCAGCCCCTTGCCACACAAGTTGCCCTCGATATTTTAAAAGCTGGTGGAAATGCAATTGATGCTGCCATTGCGGCGGATGCAGTTTTAGGTTTAACAGAACCCACAGGCAGCGGGATTGGTGGCGATATTTTTGCAATAGTTTGGGATGCAAAAACCCAAAAATTGTATGGGCTGAACGGCAGCGGTCGCTCTCCTTATGAATTAAAACTCCAGTATTTCAAAGATAATGGTTACACAAAAATCCCGTCACTTGGACCACTTTCAGTATCTGTACCGGGTTGTGTTGACGGCTGGTTTGAGCTGAACAAAAAATTCGGTAAGCTCAAAATGAACGAAATTCTGGCACCGGCAATCCGTTATGCCCGCGAAGGTTTTCCATTGAGCGAAGTGATTGCTTATTACTGGCAGGGAAATGCGCGTTCGCTACAGAAATATCCGGGTTTTGCAGAAATTTATATGCCCGGTGGAAAAGCTCCTGCAAAAGGCGAAATTTTTAAAAATTCATACCTGGCAAATACGCTTGAATTGATTGGCAAGGAAGGTCGCGATGTATATTACAAAGGCGAAATTGCCGAAAAAATAGTAGCTTATTTAAAAGAGCAGGGTGGATTTTTTACAATGAAAGATTTTGAAGACCACAAATCAGAATGGGTTGATCCAATTTCAACAAATTACCGTGGTTACGATGTTTGGGAACTTCCGCCAAATGGCCAGGGGACAGCAGTTTTGGAAATGTTGAATATTCTTGAAAATTACGATATCGCAAGCATGGGTTTTGGTTCGCCTGAATATATGCACCTGTTTATTGAAGCTAAAAAACTGGCCTTTGAGGATCGTGCAAAATTTTATGCCGATCCCGATTTTAACAAACTGCCAACCAAAGAACTAATTTCAAAAGAATACGGGAAAAAGCGGGCAGCACTTATCGACCAAAACCGCTCTGCACGGAGCTATCCGGCAGGTTTTCCTGAATCTCCAAATACAATTTACCTTACTACAGCCGATAAAGATGGGAATATGGTTTCCCTGATCCAAAGTAACTATCGTGGAATGGGATCAGGAATGACACCCGGAAAACTTGGTTTTGTTTTGCAGGATCGTGGCGAACTTTTTACGCTGGAAGAAGGCCACATGAATGTGTACGAACCACACAAACGTCCTTTCCATACTATAATTCCGGCGTTTATCACAAAAGATGGCAAGCCTTATATCAGTTTTGGCGTGATGGGCGGTGGGATGCAACCACAAGGCCACACCCAAATAGTTTGTAACATTATCGATTTTGGCATGAATTTGCAGGAAGCCGGTGATGCTCCCCGAATCAGCCATGAAGGCTCAAGTGAACCAACTGGCGAAAAAATGACGGATGGCGGAGTAGTTTCGCTCGAAAGCGGATTTTCATACGAAACCATTCGCGATTTGATGAGCAAAGGCCACAAAATCAGTTTCGAAAAAGGACCTTATGGCGGTTACCAGGCAATTATGTACGATAGTAAAAACAAGGTTTATTATGGCGCTTCAGAATCAAGGAAAGATGGGCAGGCAGCGGGATATTAAGGTTAAACAACCAATCTCGAGTTTTCAATGAGTATTATTGACTTCAATTGTCATTCAAAATATAAGTTCTCTTACATTAAAAAAAGTTAAGCAACCATCATTTTTAAAACAAACTGCATAAAACATACATATTGTATGTATTTTTAGCCCCTCAAAAAAAGGAGTTAATGAATTCAACATATAAAAGTACGTTTAATGTTCTTACCATAATTGTACTATTAATTTCACCAATACAGTTATTTGCAAAAGCCCCAAAATTAACCTCAAAAGAATTATCAATTGCGCCTGCCCGAATTATCAGAACCTGTTGCGGTTTTGGTGTTGAAATCGGTATTGCCGGAGTACCTTTTGCAAAAAAAACGGATATCACTTCGCGTGAAATAATGGGCACACATACATACATGGGTGGCAAAACTGAGCAAAACGGCATAATTTATACACGCCGGGGAGGTTTTCTCGACATGGGGCATTTGCGCGATTGTGCTGACTGGACCGCATACCTTTACAATTTGATAAAAGCCAGTCAAACTGATCCTTATTACCGACATATTGATCTTAGAAATGAAGGTGGGGCAAAATCGCTTGACTTGAACGTTCCCAAAGATTTGGATGAAGAGCAGATTATAAATCTTGCCGGGAAAATTTCCTTCGATTTATCAATGTGGCACGAGATTTCAACATGGTTTGGGGCATCTTTTATACCGCTTGTCCCCGAAAAATTTTCAAGTTTTTCGCCCGAAGATATGTATTCAAACCTTATGGGAGTTCATATAGGTATGCGGGCAATAAGAAATAAACTGGAATATGACAAAGCAATTAACGTTGAATTGAGCAATATGCTTGACAGTCTTGAATCTGTTAACACTGAAGCAGAAACGTACAATGCAATGCTTAAAGTAAATGAAGTGTGGTACACCAACCAAAAAAAATATCCAAACAAAAATGTTGTATTAAAACGATATATCGAATTTGGCCCCGACCTTATACCCTGGTTGGTTCCGGGTTACGAAAGCCGTAAACATCCATATATTTTGCAAAAACCTGCCGACTCATTATCAAAATATTATCAACTCTCGTTAAAACTGAATTTCAGATTTCCTGTTGATTCGGTAATTCCTGGAAATATCGATCGTGTTATTACCCAAAACGATTTTGACAAATTTGTGCATTTTATTCAAACCGAAATTAACCAAGAAGGAGTGATAAATGAAGAAAAGCATGTGTTGAAAGAAGAAAAAAATGCCCATAAAAACACGAAGAAAAAGGATAAGAATGAATAAAAAGGATCTAAATTAGTATTGAGATTTAAGTATCAAGACTAATACATGACTTCTTTTAACGAACCGATGCACGAAAACAATTAAAATGGGGATGTGTGTATTCTTTTGTTGGAATGTGGTGGTTTAATGAATAGAATTTATGTTTAATTTTAAACCGCTTGAAAAAAATAAAACGCAGGTAACTACATAAACCGCTGTACACCAGCATAAAAAAGGTCCTTAATATATCATACTGACTTTTAGTCAAGACTATTGGTCACCTCGTTAAGTAAAATTTTCAGCATCGAATTTTCAATTTCAAATATTACCGTTTATCTTTAAACCCAAAACCTGTAAGATTAAATTAACCTATGATTTGGAATGAAAAAATAGAGTGTGCCTCCCGTGATGAAATGGATGCAATCCAGTCGGAACGGCTCATTCAAACCGTAAAACGCATTTATCACAGCAACGAAAGCTACCGCAAAAAAATGCAGGTAAAAGGCCTGGTGCCCGGTGATATTAAAAGCATCCGTGATATATCGAAATTACCATTTACCATTAAATCCGATTTGCGGGACAACTACCCGTTTGGCATGTTTACAGTACCAATGAGCGAAATTGTGCGCGTTCATGCAAGTTCAGGCACAACCGGAAAACCCACAGTGGTTGGTTACACGCGCAACGACCTGCAAATGTGGGCTGAAGTGGTAACCCGTTCGCTGGCAATGGCGGGCGTACATAAAAACGACATTGTGCAGGTGGCCTATGGTTATGGGCTTTTTACGGGCGGACTTGGACTGCACTATGGAACCGAAAATCTGGGTGCCACAGTAATACCAATTTCGGGTGGAAATACCGATAAACAAATATTATTGATGCAGGATTTCGGGACAACTGTAATTGCCTGCACACCTTCATATTCGCTTTATTTGGCTGAAGTGATGAAAGAAATGGGAGTTACTCCTGAATCTTTAAAACTTCGGGTTGGTATTTTTGGAGCAGAGCCCTGGAGCGAAAATATGCGAAAAGAAATTGAAGCCAAATTAAAAATAAAGGCCATCGATATTTATGGATTGAGTGAAGTAATTGGACCGGGAGTTTCGTGCGAATGTGAGCACCAGTGCGGGATGCATGTAATGGAAGACCATTTTATCCCCGAAATAATCAATCCCGAAACACTCGAACCTGTCAGTCCGGGAGAAATGGGCGAACTTGTTTTTTCAACTGTAACAAAAGAAGGAATGCCCATTTTACGCTACCGTACCCGCGATTTGACCCGCCTGATTTACGATAAATGTGAATGTGGGCGCTCATTGGTGCGCATGGAAAAATGTCTGGGCAGAACAGACGACATGCTTATAATCAGGGGAGTGAATGTATTCCCATCACAAATTGAAACAGTTTTGCTTGCCATGAGTGAAACAGAACCGCATTATCTGTTGATCATCGATCGGGAAGGAACCCTTGATGTTGTAAATTTAATGGTTGAAGTGCAGGAACAATTTTTCTCAGATGAGATTAAACAACTTGAAGCCCTGCGCAAAAAAATAACCGACAGAATTCAAAGCACACTGGGAATTTCTATCCGGGTGAAATTAGTAGAGCCAAAAACCATTGAACGCACAGCAGGTAAAGCAAAAAGAGTAATTGATAACCGTAAAATCTAAAAAGTCATGATAGTTAAGCAAGTGTCTGTTTTCCTCGAAAATAAATCGGGAAGGTTAAATGAAGTAACCCAAATTTTAGGAGATGCGGGACTGAACATGTCGGCATTTACCATTGCCGATACCTCCGATTTCGGAATTCTCCGCGTTATTGTTTCCGATCCTGAAAAGGCAAAAGATTTGTTGAAAAAAAACAATTTCGCTGTGCAAATCACCGAAGTTATTCTTGTAAAAACTCCAAACCAGCCGGGTGGATTAGCTAAAATGCTTAATATTTTGAATGCCGAAAATGTGTTTATTGAATATATGTATGCCTTTTCAAATACTGAAGAAACAGCTATAATTGTGTTGCGACCAACCGATTTGCAAAAATGCTACGATATTCTTCACAACCATCAGGACGATTTTTTGGTGCAGAAAGATCAATTTTAAAACTAAAATCCATTTTATCTAATCATTTTCATTTTCAACACAGACATTCAAATCCCAATCGGTTTTTATATATTTGGAGCCTATTAAAAAGAAATAATGAAACGAGTTGCAATCCAGGGAATAGTTGGTTCTTTTCATGAAGATGCTGCATTAAAGTTTTTCAATGATAAAATCGAGGTGGTTGAGTGCAAAACTTTCACCAATGTTTGCGAAATGATTGATACAGACAAAGTGGATTTGGCTGTAATGGCCATCGAAAATTCAATAGCCGGAAGTATCTTGAAAAACTACCAGCTTATTCGCGATTATCACCTTAGAATTATTGGCGAGATTTATCTCCATATCCAACAAAATCTAATGGTGAACCCTGGTACAAAGGCCGAACAGATAACCGATATTTATTCTCACCCGGTTGCCATTGAGCAATGCGCGGAATATCTGGAAAAGTACTATCCAAATGTAGAAAAACATGAAAATGTTGATACAGCTGCAGCAGCAAAATTTGTGCGAGACAAAGGACTCACGCACGCCGCTGCCATTGGAAACCTGCGATCGGCAAAAATTTATGGGCTTGAAGTTCTTGAAACAGGTGTTGAATCCAATAAAAAGAATTACACACGTTTCCTTATATTATCGAAACATGGTAACATAACTGATGGTACAAACAAAGCTTCCATCTGTTTCGAAGTTGGTCATTTTCATGGTGCTTTGGCAAGGGTATTGAATACTTTTGCCGAAAACCAGATTAACCTTACCAAAATTCAGTCGGTGCCAATTATTGGCAAACCCAACGAATACACTTTTCATGTAGATATTGAATGGGAAGACCCGGAGAAATATGACAAAGCCATTCATCATGTTTTAAAAGGGGCGTCAAGTTTGTCTATTCTTGGCGAATATGAACGCGGCGAAATCAATATCCACAATCAGTAATAAACATCGAATAATAATATTTATAAAATGAGCAAAACAGCAATATTTTTTGGACCTTTAAAAGGTTCGGTAAACCGGGTTGCCGATAAATTGAAAAGTTTAATTGGCGAAGACAAAATAGTAATGGTTCCGGTAAATTCAGCAACCGTGGCTGATATTGAAAAATATGACAAAATAATTTTCGGTATTTCAACAGTTGGAAAAGACACATGGAAATCAACTTACTCAAATGTTGACTGGGCTAAATTTCTGCCTGAAATCAGTAAAACGAGTTACGCAGGTAAAACCATTGCGATTTTTGGCCTTGGCGATCATATTACGTATGCTGCAACTTTTGTTGATCATATTGCAGTTTTGGCGCGTGAACTAATTGACAATGGAGCTGTTCTTTCAGGTCAGGTTGATGCTGATGAATATGAATTTCACGAGTCAGAATCAGTAGTTGACGGTAAATTTTTAGGTTTGCCTGTCGATGAAGATTTTGAACCCGAATTGACCGATGAGCGCCTTGAAAAATGGGTAAAACAAATTAGTGCTGATTTTGGGTTTTAAAGAATAGTTGCAGGTTGCGGGTTACAAATTGCAGGTTTTGCAAGATGCAGGTTAAATAATGTTGCAGGTTGACCTGAACCCCGGAAATTAAAACCATTAACTTAGAATTTTGAACTCAGAACTCTGTTCTCTGCTCTTTGAACTTTGAACTTTAAACTTTGTCCCGATAGCTATCGGGATTAAACTCGAAACCTTAAACTTCTTGCTATGTCGAACTCTCCATTAAATAAATCCATTGTCGATCAAAAAATAAAAGAACTTCGCATCTCCGATGTTGGAAAGGCTTCAATTCGCGAAATTGTGGCTTTGGTAAATTTGGTTGAGGAGGAAACGGGCGTAAAATACATTCGCATGGAAATGGGTGTACCTGGATTACCACCTGCACAAGTTGGTGTGAATGCCGAAATCGAAGCCTTAAAAAAGGGTGTTGCATCTATTTATCCAATCATCGACGGCATAAAACCCTTGAAAGATCAAGCGGCACTATTTGTGAAAAATTTCATGGATATTGAAGTCAGCCCCAAAAGTTGCATTCCGACAGTAGGTTCAATGCAAGGAACATTCTCAGCATTTTTGGCTGCCGGATTCACTGATAAAAATAAAGACACTGCGTTATTCATCGACCCCGGTTTTCCGGTACAAAAACAACAAATGATGGTGCTTGGCCTGAAATATGAAACTTTTGATGTTTTTAATTTCAGGGGCGAAAAACTTCGGTTAAAAGTTGAAGAAATTCTGTCAAAAGGAAATATAAATTCGATTATTTATTCAAACCCTAACAATCCGGCATGGATTTGTTTTACTGAAGACGAGCTACAAATAATTGGCGACCTGGCCAACAAATATGATGTAATCGTAATGGAAGATTTGGCCTATTTTGGAATGGATTTTCGTCAGGATTTTTCAAAACCCGGCGTTCCTCCATATCAACCCACTGTTGCCAAATTCACAAGTAATTATATACTGTTTATCTCCAGTTCAAAAATATTTTCTTATGCAGGTCAGCGTTGCGGTTTGATGGTTATTTCAAACCAATTATACAATCGCGAATATCCCGATTTGCAAAAACGGTTCGAAAGCCCAACTTTTGGCAGCACAATCGTTTTGCGCCTGCTTTATTCAATTTCATCAGGAACAAGCCACTCAGCACAATGGGCATTGGCGGCCATGCTCGAAGCCGCTAATAATGGGCAGTTCGATTTTGTGCAAGACGTAAAAGCATATGGCGAAAAAGCCAAAGTAATGAAAAAGCTTTTCGTTGAAAATGGCTTTGAAATTGTTTACAAAACGGATATAAATGAACCCATTGCCGATGGTTTTTATTTTACGTTGTCCTATCACAGTATGACTGGAAACCAATTGGTTGAAAACCTGCTTTATTATGGAATTAGTGCAATTGCACTGGACAATACAGGAAGCGATGAAGAAGGAATCCGTGCTTGTGTGTCGTTTGTTCAACCCAGCCAATTTGGAGAACTTGAACAGAGGTTGAAACTATTTAATGCTGACCACGGAACGAAGGGCTAAG
This sequence comes from Bacteroidales bacterium, assembly GCA_038217255.1. Lineage (GTDB taxonomy): Bacteria > Bacteroidota > Bacteroidia > Bacteroidales > Prolixibacteraceae > Draconibacterium. Next base: position 12,064 of record JBBQPP010000053.1, read on the forward strand.
GGCAGAGTGCTTTGGGCAAAGAGCTAAGAGTATGGAGCAAGTACAATTTACTATTTACCATTTATTAAGAATCAAGAATCCAGTATCAAGTAACAAGCATCCAGAATCCAGTAACAGCATCCTTTAACAAGTAACAAGTATCCAGAAAAAAATGGACAAAAACAAAGTAATATCCCGTTATAATTTAACCCTCGATGTAATACACGAACTCAACCTGAAAAACAAGCCTGTATTTTTACACAAAGGTGAATCGTTTATTGATTATGGCGAAAAAACCAAGCGAATTGGCATTTTGCTAAACGGACTACTTTATGCAAGTTATATTTCTGATGGCGGCAATGAATGGATTTCAAGGTTTTTCTTTCCACCCAATAATTTTATTGTCAGCAACCACGAAGGATTTTATTTTGGAAAAAATTCTACCGAATCAATAAAAGCTTACGAAGATTCGGAACTGATTTATATTGAAAAAAATGAATTTAAAAACTTATTGGATAATAACCGGCGTTTTGAACGAACAGTCAGGATTTTGGCCGAAGAAAGTTATATCCAATCCATGGCACGTGTTCATTCATTTCAGTCGCTGAATGCCGAGCAACGAATCAGAAAGTTCTTTGCCGAAAACCCTGAACTTGGCAAACGGCTCCAACGCCAGCACATTGCTTCTTACCTGGGTATCCATCGGAATATATTAACAAGGTTTCTTTATAAGATTTGAGAATAAGTTTGTTGGATTTCTTGGAGCATTTTTTTAATTGCCGAGACAATTGTCCTATATTATGAGGATAATTGTCTAAAATTGTGCAACGATGAATTCAGATAAAAATTTATAACAAAAACTTGATAAGGAGATTATTTCATTTTTCAAACATTCTCAAATTGAAAGAAAGGATATGTATTCGATTGACAATCTTACTTATTCTGATTTTTTATCAAATAAAATGTTGATGATTTATATAATCCGACAAGGTGTCCCATATTCATTATTTCAATTAATACAGACACACACACCATTTACGGAGAATGACTGGTCCATTATACTTGACATTTCCACTAAATCCCTTCAACGTTATAAATAGGATTCCAGGCAGTTCAAATCAATTCTGTCTGAAAAAATCATCGAAATGGCAGAAGTTGCAAATATTGGATTTAATGTATTTGGCGATATGGATAAATTCAAATTATGGTTAGATACACCCAATTTTTACATTGGGAAATATAAAACCATTTGAATTGCTGAAAGGTTCTTATGGTAAAGAGATGGTAATTGGGGAATTGACAAGAATAAATTATGGAATTTTGTCCTAATGCAAGTATTTCGGTTATCATGAAAAAATTTCTCTGAAAATATTTCGGGGAAAGGTGCAGCCCTGCAAGGTGCAAGGTGGAATTCAGTGGATGTTGAGTTGATTTACACAGCATCAAATCGTTCTCTCGCCATGGCCGAAGTCGCTGTTCATTATACTTGGGCAACATTACCATCGGATTATGTAATGATGACAATTGAAATACCCGATGATATTGCGATTTTTGCCA
>JBBQPP010000054.1:0-13541 GCA_038217255.1 Bacteroidales bacterium
TATTATGGAGATCCATGGATGGCCGAAAAAGGGTTTATTACATTCCAAATCGGGATTCATGGAATTCCGGTAAATCTCGATAAAGGTGTTTATGACGATTTGATGCAGGGGGCTTTGAACGGTTACATGACTATGAACTTGGATGACAGAGACAATTATTACTACAAACGTGTTTATCTGGGTTGTGTCCGTTCGGTTGATTTTATTGAAACACTTGATTGTTTTGATGGCAAAACGATTGCAGTTACCGGTGGCAGCCAGGGTGGGGCGCTTTCAATTATCATAGCCGGATTAGATAACCGAATCGATTATTTGGCAGCTTTTTATCCTGCGCTATCCGATTTAACTGGTTATTTAAGTAATCGTGCCGGAGGCTGGCCACACATGTTCCGAAACGATTTTACCAACAAACCTGAAAAAATTGAGACTTCGAAATATTTCGATGTAGTAAATTTTGCGCGTTTTGTAAACGTTCCTGGTTGGTACAGTTGGGGTTACAACGACAATGTTTGTCCTCCAACTTCAACCTATTCAGCCTATAATGTGATTCCGGGGAAAAAAGAACTTCATATTTTTCAGGAAACACAACACTGGACTTTTCCGGAACAGGAGAAAATGAAAAATGAGTGGTTGGTTGAAATGCTTGGTAGGTAGAACTTTAAAAATGGGAAAAGGAATGATTGACCACTGACTTTTGATGGTTACATTAAAACTTCTAAATATTAAATTCCTTATTTCTTATTTTGTTATTTCTTGAAGTTTTAAATATGGAATATATATTAATAACTGATATAACAGGCATTGTCAGTCTTCCGTCTTTCCTTATCTATCTGCCACTTTTGTATTTAGGTTTTGGAACCCTTCTCCCAGTATTTCTTTTGCATCCATAATGGTAATAAAAGCATCAGGGTCAATTTTGCTTATGAATTCTTCAAGGATTGTTACTTCACGGCGGCTGACAACAGTGTAAATTACTTTTTTTTCTTCGCCCGTAAACATTCCTTCGCCATTTAAATAGGTTCCTCCACGGTCAAGGTCGTACAGTAATTTGTGTTTTATTTCAACATGTTTTTTTGAAATAATTAGTAAAGCTTTGTTATAATCTGCCCCTTCAATGGTAATGTCAATTGCCCGCCCCGTTATATAAATTACTACCCATGAATACAGCGGAATTTGCCAGTCCTGAAAAGCAACAAGGGCAATAAGGACAATAGTTGAATCAACATAAATCATCAATTTTCCCAATGGCAATTTTGTGTATTTTGAAATTATCATTGCAATGATATCCGATCCGCCGGAAGTTGCCCGCGACTTAAAAATCAATCCCAAACCAAACCCAGCCAAAACTCCGCCAAAAACACAGGAAAGCAAGATATCATTAACGAGAGGAATATCTCCTGAAGGACGTAAATAAGTAATACCATCAATAAAAATGGAGGTGAGGACAAAACCAACTATAGTTTTTACGCCAAATTTTGGTCCCAGGATTTTTATACCGGCAATCGTAAGTGGAATGTTTAATATCAGTCCAAAAAAACCGATTGGAATACCATCCGGCCAAAATGAAAACATTCCAACTGTGAGATAATGCACTACAATTGCGATTCCGAAAACTCCACCCGGTACAATTCGGTGCGGTGAAATAAAAAAATCAAAACCGACTGCCAGTATAAATGATCCAATAATTATAAAAAAGTAATCGATTAACCATTTTTTGCTGAATAATTTGTCTTTTGTAAGAAATGCCATGTCATTAAATTTATTCAGCAAAGCACACAAAAAACATAAAAATAATTAGTGATAATTATCATGGAGTTGAGGTGGGGACTTTATCCCGATAGTTTAGTTATCGGGATTCTAAGTCAAAGATCTTATTCTGAAAAATTTGGCAATTCATGGACTTAGGAAAGTCCATGTATCATCAATCAAGTACAAACTTGTATGTAATAGTTCCCTGCTGGTATGCAGCGGCATTATTGTCGGAATTGAATCTTGCTTTTAACGCGGCTTGCCTGGCTTCTTCCCAGAATCTTTTATTCATTATTGTAGTTCCTTGTGTACCGGGTTCGGCGGCGGTAACACTTCCAAATTTATCGACAGTAATTTTTACAACAACTATTCCTTCGTCATCGCCCGGATATTTTGGTAAGGGAAGCGAAGAAGCAGTGCGACCGGAAAGGCTGAATGATGGCCCCGATCCTTTGCTGCCATTTCCACTTCCTCCATTTCCGTAGTTATTCGAATTTGCATCGCCGGTTGGAACGCCCTGGTTTCCACCTGGGAAAGTTGCTCCCTGGCTTTTGCCTTCGCCTGTTCCTTTTCCGCCTGAACCATCTCCCGCACTGGCAAAAGCTCCCTGAGTGCGTGAATTTATTTCATTTATTTTTCGTTGTTGCTCTTCCTTTGCTTTGCGGTCGGCTTCCGCCTTTGCAATTTTTTGGGCTTCTGCTTTTCTTATTTTTTCAGCCTCCTCGTTTTTAATTCTTTCAACTTCGCGTGTTTGTGCTTTCCGTTGTTCTTCCAACAAATCCCGCTGTTTTTTTTCTTCGACGCGTTTTTTGTTTTCAGCAGCGTCAATGGCAGCAGTTTTTTCGTAGTCCTGAGTTATTGCAACTTCTTTTGCAGGAGTAGGTTTGGGTTGCGGTTTGGGTTGCTCAGTAGCTGCGGGTTGAGGTGGTACTTCTTCCTCTACTTCCTGCTCAATGGGCTGAACTGGAGCCGCCTGGCTTTTTGCCGGACTGGGTTCAATGTCACCAAAACCATTTTCACTTGTACCAAAGTTTACAAGAATTCCTTCTTCTCCCGGCAAGGGTAGCGGTGTGAAGAAACCAAGAAAAAGGAGGATTAGCAGAACTATTATGTGAAAAATAGCAGTTCCGATTATGCCTCTTTTATGTTCTTTGATATATTCCATTTATTTTTCTGTTCCACTTATTTTTGACAAAGCTGTCATTTTTGGGAATTCACAAACTGCGGATTGGGTTTCTCTATTTTTCAGGTGCAGTTGCCGCTATCATTTTATACTTGTTTCTGCGGGCTATGTTCATAATTTTAACAACTTCTTCCCAAGGAACTGATTTTTCAGCATAAAGCGATATGTAAATATCATCGTTACCAATGCCAAACCGGTCCTGCAAAAAAGGCTCAATTTCTTGAAAAGCAACCCGTTTTAATGCACCGTCATCGTTTATATAATATTTTAAATCCTGTGTAATTGAAATTGTTGTAATTGGCTTTGCCGAAGTCTGGTTGTTGCTTTGAGGCAACAATAATTTCAAGGCATTTGGCGCAACCAATGTAGATGTTACCATGAAAAATATGAGCAGCAAAAACACGATATCAGTCATCGATGACATACTGAATTCGGCATTTACCCTATTTCTTCGTTTTAATGACATTTCGTTGTTTTTATGCCGGTTCGTTTAATAAATCCATGAATTCAGAAGTAGTAGCCTCCATTTTGAAAACCACTTTTTCCACGTTGCTGACAAGGATATTGTAGGCAAAATAGGCAATGATACCCACAATCAGTCCGGCAACAGTAGTTACCATCGCCTGGTAAATTCCCGCCGACAGCAAGGTTACATCAATGTTGTTTCCAGCGTTTGACATATCGTAAAATGCCTGAATCATCCCCATAACAGTTCCAAGAAACCCAATCATCGGGGCACCGCCCGCAACTGAAGCCAGCACCGGTAAACCTTTTTCCAATTTTGAAATTTCGAGGTTCCCCACAATCTCGATGGCACTATTTACATCAGCAAGCGGTCGTCCAATGCGCGATATACCTTTTTCAAGCATCCTGGATGCCGGATTACTTGTGCTTTTGCACAAAGCAAGTGCAGCATCAATTTTACCACCTGTAATATAAATTTTCACTTTTTCCAAAAGAGTAGTGTCGAATTTGCCTGCTTTTTTAATTGCAAAATATCTGTCGAAAAAAATGTAAACTGCAACAACTGACAGCAAAAGGATTGGGATCATAATCCATCCTCCTTTCATGGCAAGATCAATGAATTTCATGGATATACCATCTGGCTCGGCAGCCATCGAACCCACTTCCTTGGGTAAATCGCTCTGGATCAATAATAATTTCAACATGTGATTTTCTGTTTTACCTGTAATTTACAATATTCAAAACGTCGTATATACGCTATTATTATATTGCGCAAAAATAAGGAATAAATATTACGCATTTAAAACAGACCCACGGTCAATTGATTTAGTTATGAACAACAAGGGTTTAATAGCTTTTCCGGAAATCGTAGATTTGATCTGTGCAGAAACCAAAGAATTATTTCTTTTTCCTGGTGAAAATAGAACCAATTTTATGTAATAACTCCTGAAAAGTGTTATATTCTTCTTTAAAAGAAAGACCCACGCCCTGAGTGTATGGTGCTGTTTCGTAAATTAAATCGTTGTTTGAGTGGTTGTAAGCCTTTAGTTGTATTTTTCCATTAGGTGTAATTTTTACACGGATATCAAAATCGCCTACAATTTGGCTGCTGTTGTTTGATTCGGGGTTTACATTATTTCCGATGTTTCCGTTCAGTATTATGCGGTCGTTAAAAATTTGGGTTGTTAATGCCAACTCAAGTTCATCGTTTGTGATGGAATTACCAGGCCTGTATTTAAATCCCACATCAATATTTTTATTCAATTGCGAAAGCCAGTTGCTCAACTGGTTCGAAAACAGTTCGCTGGCGGTGGAGCCAATCATGTTTGGGTTTTGCGACTGATATTGGCCGCGCATGTATTCCGGGGTATAAAATTTCCCTAAAACAATCAACGAAAGTATCTGCCTGTTTACCTCCTCCTCGGTATTAATGAATTGTTGCAATTTTGTTTTTATTTCTTGATTTTCTTCGGGAAAATTAATTTTGAAATTGATTGTCGGGTTAATTAATTCATCAGTCAAAATAATTACACACTCAACCGGTATTCTTTGGTACAAATAATTTGCACCAATATCAGTTTTATCCCAAAGATCGTCCAACGAAGTTTTTAAACTGTAAATTGCCGATAAATCTATAATTGCATTGTAAGGATCGCCCGACCAAATGATTTTTCCGCCCGGTGCTATTGTAAACCGTTTATTCAATATGCTTTGCAGCGTAAATAAATAATCGCCTTTTGTTACTGTATAATCTCCGGCAAGCGAAATGTCGCCGTATTTGTCCATTTCAAAAAGAAGTATTCCTTCGCCTTCACCTTTGATAATGTCCCCAATTTGCGAATTGTAAATGAGTTGGATTTTTGCATCGGGGGTAACCTCAATGTTAAAACTTATAGTGAAATCGGTTTTGGGCGCATTGTAAAAATACATATCCTCCACTTCAACATCGCTCGTGTTTACAAATTCAAGAAAATCATATTGCCCGATGTCGTTTTTATATTCCATCGATATGTTTACTGCAGTTCCCGGCAAGGTTGTCAATGACCCACTCAGCTTTATTTTTAGTGCCCGTCCGACAACTCTTAATCTACAATTGGCAAATGCTTCTCCGTAAAACTGTTCGTTAAAACGCATTGTTGTGTTCAGTACTTTGATTTTCTGCGAGTTTATGGTCAAGTCGTAAAGCATGTTCGAAAAATTGTCGTGCACTAAAATACCGTCCACATGGCCGAGGTTTTTATTGACATCAGTAAACGCCATATTTTTAAATTGGATGGTGTCCGATTTAAAATAGATTACATCATCCACAAGATAGTTGGTTTGTGTGTAATCAATCATCACACCGCCATTCGAAACTTTTGCCACACCGTCCATTAACACTTTTTGTATGGTTCCGCCAATTTTCATGGTTGCTGTGGTTGTTCCTTTAAAATTTGAAAATTGGTTTGGGATTACTGTTTCCAATAATTTCAGGGGCAAACTATCGGCCCTCACAATATAATCCAATGCTTTTGTATATGGGTTGAACGAACCGTTTGCCGACAAGCTGCGTTTCCCGTTGTTATCGATTTCAAGTTTCGAATCGATTTCTGAATTAACCCGATCCCAGCTACTTACCAGTGCAACATCACCGATGAGTTGATTTTTATATTCGAAACTATTGATTGTAGCGTTGGCCAAAAATACTGGCTGGCTATACAATCGCGATGCGTTTAGACCGCAATTTAAAATACCTTTTAAAGAATTGGTTTCGGAAAAATACTTTTGGATATAAGCGAGGTCAATATTGTTAATATGTACTGTCAATGATTCGGTGCTGTCTTTCGAAATATTTCCGCTGATTACAACATTTTGCTTATTGTTGTGGAGTATAAAATTATTGATTGCAATATTCGTAGAATCAATATTTGCTACAAATGGATCAAGTTGCCAAACTGTGTCGGTAAGAAAAATCTCAGAAGGCAAAAAATCCACTTTTAATTTGGGAAGAAAAGTATTAACAGATTCACTGAACACTGATCTGCTTTTGATTGAACTGTATCCCATTGAGTCGTTTAGTGCGTACCAATCGATATTGTTGCGCAAAATATTATCCTCGATTTCCGATTCAATGGCCAAATTATGGATTGATACACCGCCTTTATTCTGTACTTCCATGATTTTAATTTTCGAAACATACTGTTCATCAACCACCTTGTTGCTGACGAAAATATTTCGGAACCAAACATTTTTATAATAAAACCCGGGAATACTTCCTTCGAGTTGAAAATCTGAATGTTCCGAATCCATTTTCCCATATAAAAAGAAAGGTGTTTCAACCTTAATATCGGGGTTAAATACGCTTGTCAAATCATCAAGGTTTTTAAAGATGACCCTGTATTCAAACAAATTGGGCTTTTGGATTTTTGAAGTCTCAAAGTTTAATGCCGGCACGTATTTGTTCATCGTGCTTTTCAGCGAATTCCAGATGTCCTGGAATTGGTATATCCCATCGACTCTGATATCGAAATAGTTGGAGTTAAACGAAAGTTCTGTTGACGATTCTTTTGGAACCGAAATCAATTGGATTCCGTCCAGACTAAACCGGCCGTTTTTGTTTTTGTAATATCCATCGTCAACAATGATAACACCTGTCAGGTTATCGATTTTATTGCCGGTAAATTTGGCTTTCATGTTAAAAGCAATCTCCGACTGATATTTATATGTTGAGATATTCAGTTTGCCCGGCACTATTTTGCCAACATGTAAATTGAAATCGAAATTAGGCAATTGATCGCTGGCATCCCATCTCCCCAAAAACTCAAATTGCAGGTTCGAGTCGTTCACGCTCACCATCCCATCAAACATTTTGTCCTTGTAATAACCATCAAGTTTTACATTTTCATATACATGTTGCCAGGCTTCTAATTTTGAAATTTCTCCTTTAAAAAGACCGGAAATAGTTTTATCTGAAATTTTGAAATCGCCATCTGCATTTCCGTTAAAAGTAATTTTGCCAATTTCGTTGGTTTTCAAAAATTTTCCAAGGTTAAAATTAGAGGTTGAAACTCTTCCACGGTAACTGTAAATGCCATCTTTTTTAGGTATTACAGAAACGTCAGTTTTAATGATTCCCCATTTGCTTTTAAGGGTACCAAATGTTACAAAATCCGACAAAAAGCCACTGAAATTCCCTTTGAAACTGAAAATCCCCGAATCATATAAGGATTCCGGTATTTGCAATTGGATTTTTTTTCCGTTTTTAACAATGCTAAAATCCGAAATGTCGGTAATTGAAGTTTCGAGCTGTTTTAAATCGAGGAACAAATACATTGTCTCAATATCTTGAATACCATTGATGTAAAAATCGAATGCGGCATTGGTTTTTGAACCGGCGCGCAACACAAGATCTTTCCCCTTTATGTCATTTAGGTTTCCATAAACTCGCCCTGAAATCTCAATTTCATGATCCATCTCTCGCAAGGCAGGGAAAAGCTCGGCAAGTTCAGCAATTTTAATCGTTGATTTCGAGAGCTGAACATCGAAATCCATATTTTTATTTAAAACTTTTTCGTTTTCGCCAATCTGCAACAATAAATTCAAATCGTTGATTTCCGATTTCCCGGTTTTCATGTTCAGCTCTTTTACCGTGATATTACCTTTTGCAATGGTAAAATTCGCTGCAAATTGGTTTATCGTAATTTCGTTGTTGTAGTTTAGTTTCAGGTTATTTATTTTGAAAGCCGTTGAATCGGCAAAATTTGAAAATCCCGACACATCGATATCCATTTGATTGATATTAAAATGCTTTTCTTTTTCAGGTCCAAAGCTACTGAAAGAAAATTGTGAGTCGTTGAATTTAAAATTGTTACAGTTAATTTTCCAATTAATTGCATTGTCTTTTTTTTGGGTTCGTAACGAATCGAGAATAAAACCAAAATTAAATTGGTTTACGGAGTCGCGGGAAATTGAAATCCTGTTTTCTAAAAATGAAAGCTCACTAAAAGAAACTTTGTGTTTGCGAATGTTCAACGAATCAATTTTAGCCGAAACAAGTTGGGTGTAAAAAATGGTGTCGTTGTCAGGACCTGCGAGTAGTACATTGTTTAATTCAAACTGATTGAAAAAAACAAAATCAACTTTACCCACACTGATTTTTGCACCTGTTTTTAACGAAAGTTGTCCTGTAATTTTATTAATAATATATGTCTGGACATTACTGTTTTGAAGCAGTAAATAACTGCCGGCCAGCACTGCCATTGTCAATGCCATAGCAATAATCGTTATTTTCCATCCTTTTTTGATAATTTTACCCTTTTAAAAATGCGAACTTAAATTATTTTGAAGAATTAGGAGGTACGGTTTTCAAGTTTTTGTTAACCAGATAGCATTAATAACCTTGCAAACCGAACAACCTTTAATTCTTTTTGTTGAAAACGAATAAGGACAATTTTAGTTGTTGTTACGAAAACATTTAATCTGAATTACTGGAAAAGGGAAGTGACAATTGAATTAATAAATATATTAAAAATACAAAATATAGAATGAGTTCTGAATCAATTACAATACTGGGAATCGAATCATCATGCGATGATACTTCTGCAGCATTAATCCGTGATGGGGTAATTCTTTCAAATGTTGTTGCCGGGCAAAAAGTACATGAAGAATATGGTGGCGTTGTACCCGAACTTGCATCACGTGCACACCAGCAAAACATTATTCCTGTTGTAGATTTAGCAATAAAAAGGGCTGCAATTTCTAAAAGTGAAATTAGTGCGGTCGCCTTTACAAACGGACCGGGTTTGCTGGGTTCTTTGCTTGTGGGTACTTCTTTTGCCAAAGGATTTTCTTTGGCTTCAGGAATTCCGCTAATTGATGTAAATCATTTGCAAGGTCATGTTTTGGCATTATTTATCAAGGAAAATGGGGTTGAATTCAATCCGCCTAAATTCCCGTTTTTGTGCTTGCTGGTTTCAGGCGGAAACTCACAGATTATTTTAGTTCGCAATTACCTCGACATGGAAGTAATCGGGCAAACAATTGACGATGCTGCCGGAGAAGCTTTTGATAAATGTGCAAAAGTTATGGGACTACCTTATCCCGGAGGCCCGCACGTTGACCGACTGGCCAAAACCGGCGATCCGCATAAGTTTGAGTTTTCGAAACCACGAATCCCGGATTTGAATTATAGTTTTAGTGGCCTTAAAACCAACTTCCTCTATTTTTTGCGTGATAAAATCAAGGAAAATGAAAATTTTATAGGGGAGAATTTAAACGATTTATGCGCATCGCTGCAATTTACGATTATCGAAATATTGATTGGCAAATTAAAACGTGCTGCCAAGGAAACAGGAATTAACGAAATAGCTGTTGCAGGTGGGGTTTCTGCTAATTCAGGTTTACGTAATGCCTTAAAGGAAAACGCCGGGAAATACCATTGGAACCTTGTAATCCCAAAGTTTGAATATACAATGGACAATGCTGCTATGATTGCCATTACCGGCTACTTCAAATATCTGAATAAAGAATTTGCTGATCAAAGTGTGGTGCCATTTGCACGGACACAACTTTAGGAGTTCGGGGTTCAGAGCCTGTGTCTTATTTTTAAATTCATAAATATTGCTGTAACCAATTTTGCTTATCTTTGGCGATAGAAATATGAACGAAATCAATAAGAAATATTACCCAACTGTATTACAGGCAGTTCATCTGCTTATTCTATACATTTTTATTCAGTCATTGGTTGATTTTCCTTTAGCAATGATTGATTATTTTAAAGATACAGAATACTTATACCATCCCATAAAAAAAATAGGTCTTGGTGTCGGTTCAACGATTTTTATATTGATTTATGGTTTCAGAAAATCCAAAGCGCCGCTTTTTGATGTTTTTCCCGTAAAATTTTTCAATCCGCTCATTGTAATTCCTATTGTTACATTTTTATGGGCTGCGCAAAATTTACTTGAGATCCCGAGCGCTTTGCTCGATAAATATTTACCGGCACCCGCTTGGTTTTGGGAGATGTTCAATAAAATATTTGAAGGCGATTTTGGTTGGTGGGGTGCATTCCTAAAAGTTGCTGTAGTTGCCCCAATTGTTGAGGAATTGATTTTCAGGGGGCTGATTTTGCAGGGGTTTCGGCGAAATTATAAAGCGGTAACTGCCGTATTTATGTCGGCGTTGTTGTTCGCATTGTTCCATTTAAACCCCTGGCAATTCCCTGCAACTTTTGTTTTGGGTTTGTTGCTGGGTTGGATAATGCTTCGAACCAACAATATTTTACTCGCAATTCTGGGGCATTCAGTTAATAATTTCCTTGTGTTGATTTCCATGACCTATTGGCAGGAAATACAATTGCATGCCTTCTATTTAATGGGAAAAGAAAAGGTTTATTTTACAAGTGCCCTTGTCGTTTTTCTTTCATTGATTCTTATTTTTTTATTCAGCTCAAAATTGATTAAAAGAAAAAAACAATCATAAAATAGTTTCCATGGATTTTGTATTAATCGGTTTTGGGATAATTCTAATGACAATCGGGATAATTGGTCCATTTGCCGGTGCTGTGATTGGAGAATTAATTGCCGGTAAAAATTCAGGAGCTGCACTAAAATCGGGTTTTGGTTCGTTTGTTGGTTTTATTACCGGCACAGTTTTGAAACTTATTGCTTCGGGAATGATGACCTGGTATTTTGCGAAAGAATTGATTACAGGTTAAAACAATCTTTTCTAACTTAAAATGAATTGGATTAAAATCCGTTAATAATTAAAAATCGAAAAACAATATATGAAGGCAGGCAAAACAGTTGAATGGACAGATTTTAAAAAGAAACCCGAAAAGCCAAAAAAGAAGGGTTCTAAAAAGAAAAAAAGTAATTTTTCACTTGTAAAATTTAGTGCAAAAGTTGCCGGAATATTGTTTCTGCTTGGAACATTGTTTTTTGTCCTTGTTTTTATTGGCGCTTTAGGGCCGGTTCCGTCAAAGCAGGAATTGCAAGTCATAAAAAATCCGATAGCTTCGGAGGTTTTATCGGCTGATGGGAAAATATTGGGACGTTATTATGTCGAAAACCGGAGCAGCGTAAAGTTCAAAGAAATATCGCCAAATGTTATTAAGGCCCTCGTGGCAACTGAAGATTCACGATTTTACGAACATCGGGGAATTGATGAAATTGCGTTGTTGAGGGTTTTTGTAAAATCTATTTTGTTGCAGGATCACAGTTCGGGTGGTGGCAGCACACTTAGTCAGCAATTGGCAAAAAACCTGTTTCCACGCGTTAATCTTGGCCCGATTTCAATGCCGGTAAACAAAATCCGCGAAGCGATTATTGCCTATCGCATGGAACGGATTTACAGCAAAGATGATATCCTGACTCTTTATTTGAACACAGTTCCTTTTGCTGAAAATATTTTTGGGATTGAAGTAGCAGCAGAACGGTTCTTTTCAAAATCGCCAATTGAATTGAGTGTGCCTGAAGCAGCCACTATTATTGGTATGCTGAAAGCAAACAATTATTACAACCCTCATGCAAACCCTGACAGAGCCCGTGAAAGACGAAATGTTGTGATTGATTTGATGGCGAAGCACGACTATATTTCTAAAGTCGAAGCCGAGGAATTTAAGGCCAACCCTTTGGTTTTAAAATACAGCCCAATAACATATTCACAAGGACCGGCTCCTTATTTTGCAGAGAGATTGAAACCACAATTGCTGCAATGGTGCAAAGAACACCAAAAAGAAGACGGAGAGAATTATAATCTTTTTACTGATGGATTAGTAATTTCCACAACAATTGAATATAACCTTCAGATTTACGCTCAGCAAAGTGTAAAAGATTACATGAAAAACCTTCAAAACGTTTTCGACAACCATTGGAAAGGAAGGGATGTTTTTAAAAATAACCCGGGAATCCTCAAAAGTGCAATAAACAGTAAGGAAATTAAGGGTAAAAATCTCGATGAAAAAATCCGAACCTTATTATTTACATGGAACGGTTTACGCGATACAACCATAACTCGTCTCGATTCAATAAAATACTATCTAAAATTTTTAAACACCGGATTCATTGCTATTGAACCTCAAACAGGAGCATTAAAAGCCTGGGTGGGTGGCATAGATTTCAGGTATTATAAATACGACCATATTACGGCCCCGCGACAAACCGGTTCGGCTTTTAAACCAATTGTTTATTTGTCGGCATTGGAAACCGGCATTTTACCTGATAAATATTATCCGAATGTTCAGAAAATATATGATGAATATGATAATTGGTCGCCACAAAATTCACACAATGAATATGGCGGATATTACACAATGAAAGGGGCTTTGGCAAAATCACTGAACACAGTTTCTGTAGAAGTTTTGCTTGATGCAGGAATCGCCAATACAATTGATGTTGCCAAAAGACTTGGTATTGAATCCGATTTTCCAGATTATCCTTCAATTGCGCTTGGCGTCGCTTCGGTTTCGCTTAAAGATATGGTTGAAGCTTACGCTGGAATTGTAAACGATGGACGTCCGGTTGAAACATATTATTTGGTTCAAATTGCCGACAATGAAGGGAAAGTACTTGAGCAATTCAAATTTCAGCAGAAAGATACACAAGCAGCTTCACCCGAAAATTGCCGCACAGTTATTAAAATGATGCAGGCGGTGGTGGATGAAGGTACAGGTAGTGCAATTCGTTCACGTTTTGGGATTGAAGGTGATTTTGCTGGAAAAACAGGAACTACACAAGAAAACTCTGATGGCTGGTTTATTGGCGTGTCCCCCCGACTTGTAACAGGTTGCTGGGTTGGTGCCGATGATCCGCGAGTGCATTTCAGAACCATAACTTATGGACAAGGCGCTTACATGGCGCTTCCAATAGTAGGTAGTTTTTATGCAAGGGTGCAAAAAGATGCCAAAGTAAACAAATACATTGGTGGGTCGTTTAACCAACCATCTCCTGAAATGCTTGCAATGCTTGATTTGCCAGAATTTAAAGAAGTAATGGACATTGAAGAAAAAGGATTCAACCTGGCCGATATCTTCAAAAGGAAAGAAAAGAGACAAGAATTAAAACCTGTTGAGGAAAAAGACAAGCCATCAGAAAATGACGATGAATCTAAAGATAGACCGATTTGGACAAAGATTAAAAACATTTTTAAAAAGAAAGAAAACTAAAAT
>JBBQPP010000055.1:0-13448 GCA_038217255.1 Bacteroidales bacterium
AATTGTGCCGATTTGATCATCATTGTAGCCTTTTCTATTTCGATTGTGATTTTCGATACATCAAACTCTTTTTTATCGGGGAACAAATCAATCTGATAAACTGTTTTTCCACCCACATTTTTCTCAGCAACAAATTTCGAAGTAAAACCCTTTTCGTAAATACTAAAAAGTGAGGAGGGGTCCATTAAATCACTACCCGAATCTTCAATCGATGAAATGGTAACCTGGTTTCCTTGTTTCATATAAGTCCAACTGTTTATTCCATCGGAATAAATTTTCATTCCTGTGCCGGGAAGATCGACAATATATTTTTGTCCTTTCAATTTTATCGAGCCATCATTCTTCTCAATAAACGACATTGCTTTATTTTCCAATGAAAATGAAAAATCGGCTAAAATTGTTTTAAAGGTCTTGGTTTTACTACTCACTTCGTCCAAAATACCTTTGGCTTTTGAATCTTGCTGAGCTTCTGAAAAAATGGCAATCAATAAAATTGCGCTTGTTAAAAAAATACTTCTCATTATATAATTTTAGTTTAAACTGTTCAACATCTTTTCCAAAGTATATTCATCCTGAATCAACACTTGCCGTGCTTTGCTGCCTTCGCTTGGGCCAACAATCCCGGCCTTTTCCAACTGATCCATGATACGCCCCGCCCGATTGTATCCAATTGCAAATTTCCGCTGAATCATTGAAGTCGAACCGATTTGGCTCATCACCACAACCCGTGCACAATCTTCAAACATATCATCTGTATTATGCAAATCAACGTCGCCCGGACTGGATCCACCTTCTTCATCGCCTTCAAACTCAGGCAGTAAAAATGCCGTTGGGAATCCTCTTTGCTCAGCAATAAATGCACAAACCCTTTCAACTTCGGGAGTATCAACAAATGCACATTGCACACGTGTAATATCACTGTTGGCCGAGATCAGCATGTCGCCTTTTCCTATCAGCTGGTTTGCGCCGGGCTGGTCGAGAATGGTTCGTGAGTCAATCATCGACGCCACTTTAAAAGCAATTCGGGCAGGGAAGTTGGCTTTAATAACTCCTGTGATAATGGTAACCGATGGCCGCTGAGTGGCAATAATCATGTGTATTCCAACCGCGCGTGCCAATTGTGCAATACGTGCAATTGGCAGTTCAATTTCCTTGCCGGCTGTCATTATTAAGTCCGCAAACTCATCGATTATTACCACAATGTATGGCATAAATTTGTGCCCTTTCATTGGGTTCAGGCGGCGGCTTGTGAACTTCTTGTTGTACTCTTTAATGTTACGTGTGTGTGCTTTTTTCAACAAATCGTAACGGCTGTCCATCTCAATGTTTATTGACGAAAGCGTGTATTTAACCTTTTGAATGTTTGTAATTACAGGTTCTTCTTCGTTTGGCAATTTGGCCAGATAATGTTTTTCTATAATTGAATAAAGGTTTAACTCCACCTTTTTGGGGTCGATAAATACAAATTTCAGTTCGGCAGGGTGCTTTTTATATAAAAGTGAGGTAATAATCACGTTTACTCCAACCGATTTACCCTGTCCTGTGGCTCCGGCAACAAGAATATGTGGCATTTTTGCCAAATCGAACAGGTAAGTTTCGTTTGAAATGGTTTTGCCCAAGGCGATTGGAAGCTCCGCTGTTGACTCCTGGAATTTTTTCGAAGATATTATCGAACGCATCGAAACCACCTCTGGATTTTGGTTTGGCACTTCAATACCAATGGTCCCACGGCCTGGAATTGGCGCTATTATTCTGATTCCAAGTGCTGAAAGGCTCAGTGCGATATCGTCTTCAAGGTTTTTGATTTTGGCAATTCGAATACCAGGCGCCGGGACAATTTCATACAAAGTGATAGTTGGCCCAATTGTAGCCCTGATTTTTGTAATCTCAATTTTGTAATGCCTTAGCGTTTCTACAATTTTATTTTTGTTCGAAATCAACTCTTCGTTTGAAACCTCTGCATTTCCAGATTTGTGGTCTTCAAGCAGTTCGATTGTAGGAAATTTAAACCCCGACAAATCCAAAGTAGGATCGTAATCTTCCATTCCCACTCCATACTTTTCATCGGTATCATCATCGCTAGGCTTCGAAATAACCCGCATATCTAATTCTTCATCGGCACTAACTTTCTTAGTTTCCTTTTCAGCATCCTTAACTTCCCTTTCTATTTCCATGCCAATTTCTTCCATATCGTCATCGTCAGCATCGGGTTCAAAAATTGCCTTTACAATATCCCCTTCTTCAATAACCTTCGAAATTGATCTATCCTGAAGTACAATATCTTTTCCTTTTCCTTTTTCTAAAACTTCATCCTCATATTCTTCCAACTTTTCTTTCGCCCTTTTAACCCCCGGTTTGCGACTCAATAATTTTTTAAAGGTTGAATAAGAGTTTTCAAACCTGATTATAATAATTGAAATTCCGCTAATCAGTAAAAAGAAAATCATTCCCACAAAACCAATCATCGAACTCATCCAGGTGCTTAAAACATAACCGTACCTGCCTCCCCAGTAAATAAAAGAACCTTCTTCTGATTTTGAAAAAATTAAACCCAGGGCCAGTGAAAACCAAATTAAGGTAACAAGGCTATAAACAAAATTTCTGCGAAATCGGACCAAATTACGGCTGATAATCCGTAATCCGGCGACCGCAAGGATATAAACAATTAAAAATGAGGAAATTCCGAAACCTTTATTGATAATTAATTCTGAAAGATAAGCGCCTGTTTTTCCAGCTATGTTCTGCACATTAATTTCCCTGTTTAGCACAAGTTCTTTTATACTTAAATCTAATTTACTTTGATCTGCTGCACCAAAAAACAAGAATGATACAAAAGCAACTAATAAATATATGGCAACAACAAATATGATAAATCCCAGGAGAAACCTGAATTTCTCATTTCTGAAAAAAGGAACTTTTGCTACTTTCTTTTTCTGTGTCGATTCAGCCGGCTTTTTGTTTTTCGATACCATTTATTACTAATTATTGAAAATCAAGGCGCAAATTTAATTAAAAAAACCAAGGATTATTGTTTGAACACTTTCCACTTCAACAAACCTATAAAGAAAAATTTGTTAATAAACAGCCAAATCCAATTTCAAATTGAAAGCATAATAACAGTATTTCAACTTAATTAATCAAACATATTTTAAGCAACTGTATAATAACAATATACGCATCAAAAATACTGACAAATACACAGAAATTTTATCAATGGTAATATTTATGTTTGTTTGTTTTCTATTTATACCGAGTTGAAAAAAATGAACGCTGTTAATAACAGTGAACGAAAAATATTCTGTTACAGATATACTTTTAGTTAAATATAATTGACATGGGTAAGCTTGCAGTAATTGCTTTTGGCGGAAATGCCATTTTGAGGGAAAATGAAGTGGGAACCATTGAACAGCAGGAAAAAAATGCCACAGAAACATTGGAAAACCTTATTCATTTGATTAACGATGGGTACGAACTTGTAATTACGCACGGCAATGGACCACAGGTAGGAAATATTTTACTCCGCAATGACGCAGGCTCTCAAATGTACAATATTCCGGCCATGCCCGTTGATATTTGTGTTGCCGATTCACAAGGAGGAATTGGGTATCTGATTGAACGGATGATGCGCAACGTGCTAAACAAACATGGAATCAAAAAAAATGTGATTACAATGGTAACACTTGTTGAAGTGAATCAAAACGATCCTGCTTTTCAGAATCCTTTGAAACGAATTGGTAAAATTTATCATAAAACAGAAGCAGAAAGACTTGAAATAGAACACAATTGGATTTTTAAACCATCAACAAAACGCGAAAACAGTTTTCAGAGGGTTGTTCCATCTCCAAATCCCTTACAAATAATTAACAAAGAAACCATTCAACTGCTTGTGCAAAACGGAAACATAGTAATTGCAGCAGGTGGAGGCGGAATCCCGGTTTATTTTGATGAAGAAAAAAACTTAAGGACGGTGGATGCCGTTATCGATAAAGATATGGCTTCGAGTCTTTTGGCTACAAACATTAACGCCGATGAATTTTACGTTTTAACCGATGTTTCATTTATTTACAAGGATTTTGGCTTACCAACACAGGAAAAACTTGAATTTCTTGATTATGAAGATACTGTTAAATACCTGGAAGCTAAAACTTTTGCTGAAGGATCAATGGAACCTAAAATTAAAGCATGCTTAAATTTTATAAAAAACGGCGGCAAAAAAAGTGTCATAACCGAAGCTAAAAAGCTGGAAGATAAATCATTTGGATCAAAAATTACGATGGAATATGAAGAAAACTGAGGACGGATGACCGGAGACAGATGACCGAAATAGGAAATGAGAAGCTGGGATGCCATCTGTATCTTCACAGTTATCCTGATAATTATCGGGAAGATGGCATCCTTAAAAATCAGATTAGGGAAGAGGTAAGTTGAAGACAAAAATGGATTTTGATTTTGAACTTGCAACTTGCAACCAAAAAACCGGAACAATGAACTTGAAACATAATTAAAAATCAACAATATGACTTTGAATTTAAAAAACCGCAACTTTTTAAAACTTCTGGATTTTACTCCTGAAGAAATCAACCATTTACTTGAACTGTCAGCATCCTTGAAAAAAGAGAAGAAAGACGGAACAGAAAATCAGCAATTAAATGGGAAAAATATTGCCCTGATATTTGAAAAAGCCTCAACCCGTACACGCTGTGCATTTGAAGTTGCTGCCTTTGATCAAGGTGCAAATGTTACATACCTTGGACCATCGGGTTCGCAAATTGGGCAGAAAGAATCTATGAAAGATACTGCCCGGGTTTTGGGTCGAATGTACGATGCCATCGAATACCGCGGATTTGGGCAGCAAATTGTTGAAGACCTTGGGAAATATGCAGGAGTGCCGGTTTGGAATGGGTTGACAAATGAGTTTCACCCTACACAAATCCTTGCCGACTTTTTAACAATGAAAGAACATTCAGACAAACCGCTATCAGAAATTAAATTTTGTTTTCTTGGCGATGCACGCAACAATATGGGGAATTCATTGATGGTTGGTGCAGCAAAATTGGGTATGGATTTTAGGGCAGCCGCACCAAAGCAATGCCAGCCAACTGATGATCTTCAGGTTCAATGTCTGGAAATTGCAAAAAAAACCGGAGCAAAAATCACAGTAACTGAAAATGTGTTGGAAGCAGTAAAGGATTGTGACTTTTTATACACCGACGTTTGGGTTTCAATGGGCGAACCCGGCGAAGTTTGGGCTGAACGGATAAAACTGCTTTTGCCATACCAAATAAACCAAAAAGTAATGGAACTCACTGAAAACCCAAAGGTTAAATTCCTACATTGCCTGCCCGCATTTCACAACCGCGAAACCAAGATTGGTGAAGACATTTATAAGCAATTTGGAATTGATGCAATGGAAGTAACCGACGAAGTTTTTGAAAGTAAAGCATCCATAGTTTTTGATCAGGCTGAAAACAGATTGCATACCATTAAAGCTGTGATGGTGGCTACTTTGGCGTAATATTATAAATATTTTGCAAATAAACTGACAAAAATATATCAGGTCAATAATTTGATAATTATTGACCTGATTTGTTAAATTATTAGCTAATCAAAAGATTGATTTCATATATTTGACACTCAAATAAAAATCATAAAAAACAACAATCAACTTTGTATGAAAAACAAACTTATTATCATAATCCTACTGTTAATTGCGATAAAATTATCTGCTCAAACGGATTTAAAAAAAGAGATAATTGCATTTACAGATACTACCGAAATTATTATAAGGAACGGCAGAAAACTTATTGTTGAAAAAACTGTAACAGGCAACCATGAAGAAGCGCTAAAAACGCTTAATTATCTCAAAAAAAATATTGATAAAAGCTATGTAATTTTGTATCCGACAGAAGAAATATTGTTTTCCTTGGCAACAAGTAACTTTGAGTTATTTTTGTACATATGCAAAAATTACAACAATTTGCTTGAGGGGAAAACCAAAGCAATTCAGGCTGAAGGAATTTCAAATCAGTTACATGAATATATTGCGCAAGAACTGCCGTTAATTAAAAAAGATCTCGAATACTCCAACATCTCAAGTGAGGATAAAGAATTCATTAAACTTTACATAGCTTTTTACGAAGGCGCTGATAAATTAGCAGTAAACAAGGATATAAAAAAATACAAAAAAACTTATCCCGAAACTGAATACAACTATGTTTTGAATGAGATAAAACAATATACCACAACGGGATTTATGAACTTTTGCATTGGTTATGGCCACGAATTTCTAAATGGAAATATTGCTAATTCTTTTGATAATAATTTTCAAATTATGGGCATGGAATTAGAAGGATTTTCAAATCAATTTTACTATTCGCTTTTTATGAATGGCAGTGTAGGCAAATTATTCTCAAAGCATGAAATGCCGGTAATTGGGACTGATTTAATTCAGGAAGAGGGAGATGAAGCTTTTAGTTTAAAATATGGATTAAAGTTTGGAAGATCCTGGTATTCCAATGGAACTTTGAATTTGTTTTCGTATGTTTCGTTAGGTGGCTATCAAATGAATGCACAAAAATCAAATTTTGAAAATACAGACTCAACTACAAAATACAAACTTTCAAATTCATTTTTTACAGGAATTGGAACAGCTTGCGATTTTACAATAAAGAATTTTTCAGACCGGGATACAAAGGAAAAGATTGGGTCAATTTTTATAAGGCCCAACTTAGGCTACGATATTTTCCTCACCAACAAGAAAATGTCAAAAGGAGAAAGCTTCTATGTTGCGCTTTCTTTGGGCATTGGAATTGGAGGTTAATAATTAAAGAAAGTGCACATTATATCTTATTATACCAAGAAGTGAAATGAATTGCATCATAACTGAGCATAAAAAAAGAGAGGCTGTCCAAAAGTATTGGACAGTCTCTCTCATTATTAATAAAGCAAGAATTTATTGCTCTGTTTTTACAACATTTCCTTTAATCTGAAGCATCACCTCAGAATTTTTTGCATTTGAACTTACAGTAACCGTTTTGTTAAAACTACCCATATTATGTGTGTTATAAACAACTTTTATGGCGCCTTCTTTGCCAGGTGCAACGGGTTCTTTTGTCCAACTGGGTACTGTGCAACCACATGATGACCGAACATTACTAAGAATCAGTGGAGTTTTTCCATCATTTGTAAATTTGAATTCATAAGTTCCATCGCTACCCTGTTCTATAGTTCCGTAATCATGAACAGTACTTTCAAAATTTACTACAAGCGTTGAATCGGCAGTTTGTGCTTTACCATTTAAACCAACTACAATCAGCAGAATTGCTGAAAAAAGAAATGTCTTCATAATATTTTATTTAAATTTTTTATTTAATGAACCTAAACCTATTTCATCTTCAATAGATTGCAAATGTATATGCAATTATTTCTTATTATTCGCAATTTGATTGTTTTTTTTTCAATATTAACAAAATGTGTATGCTATTGACCTTTCTTTTAATCAAAATTGTGCTTTTCCACTAAAGTATTTATGTTGGAAAAGCAGAGCCACATTTACAAGCGCAATCATTACCGGCACTTCAACGAGGGGGCCGATAACGCCTGCAAATGCTTCTCCCGAATTAATTCCGAAAATTGCGATCGATACTGCAATTGCCAATTCAAAATTATTGCTTGCTGCGGTAAACGCCAGAGTTGTTGATTGTTCGTAACCGGCACCAATTTTTTTGCTCATAAAAAAAGAAGTGAAAAACATTATCACAAAGTATAATAACAAAGGCATTGCTATTATTAATACATCCATTGGAATTTCAATAATATATTCACCTTTTAGTGAAAACATAACCACAATTGTAAACAGCAACGCAATAAGTGTAAGCGGGCTGATTTTTGGAATAAATTTGGTTTCATACCAGGCTTTGCTTTTAAACCGGGTAAGCACAAACCGTGTCAGAAAGCCTGCAATCATTGGTATTCCCAAATAAATAAACACACTTTTGGCAATCGCTCCCATTGTAATTTGAGAAACAATTTCGTTTACAGGTACACCAAACCAACCAGGCAGGATAGCAATAAAAACATAAGCATAAACTGCAAAAAACAATACCTGAAAAACTGAATTAAATGCCACTAATCCGGCTGCATACTGTGTATCACCTTTGGCCAAATCGTTCCAAACAATGACCATGGCAATACAACGTGCAAGACCAATTATAATAATCCCGTACATATAAGGTAAATTGGCATTGTTTTCCCCTGGAAATAATTTAAAAAAAGTAATCGCCAAAACAAACATAAGAACCGGACCCAGCACCCAGTTTTGAAACAACGAAAGTGCAAGTATTTTTGTATTGCGAAAAACATCGCCCAATTCTTCGTATTTGACTTTTGCCAGCGGAGGATACATCATCACAATCAGTCCGATTGCAATGGGAATATTAGTTGTTCCACTTGACATATTATTCCAGAAATCAGCCACACCCGGGCTTGCCCAACCCGCAAAAACACCCAGAAACATAGCAAGAAAAATCCATATTGTGAGGTATCTGTCTAAAAATTTTAATCGCTTTTTTGAAGGCATATAAATTGCATTATTGTGGTTTTATTTCTTCATCATAAAATTTCCGGAATCCATCTTTTATCTCATCCCGCACCCTGAAATATTCACTTTCAATAAATTCGGGAGTTCCAACTGCGTGCGACGGGTCGTCGAAACCGATGTGCAACCTGTGTTTTACTTTTCCCAAAAAAGCAGGGCATTTTTCATTGGCGCCACCGCAAACAGTAATTACATAATCCCACTCCTCGTTGAGGTATTTTTCAACCTGGTCAGAAGTGTGTTTGCTAATATCGATTCCTGCTTTTTCCATCACTTCCACTGCTTTGTGATTCAATTTCCCTGAAGCTTCTGTTCCTGCAGAATAAATATTTAACTGATTGTCAAACGACTGTAAAAAACCATGTGCCATCTGGCTTCGGCAACTGTTTCCTGTGCAAAGAATAAGTATTTTCATTTCTATTTCAATAATTTGTTAAACTTTCTTTAATATCATTTCTCATTCACTTAATCATTTACACATTATCCACAAACATATCCTTCCCCGGGTTGAATTTCTTCCAAAAAAGATACGAGCATTTGCTTCATCTCATTCATCCGTGCAGGTTCAAGGCAATATTTTGTCCGCACACCGTCAATGTGCCCCTGGATTAAGCCGGCATTTTTCAACTCCTTTAAATGTTGGTTAACTGTTGTTCGTCCCAGCGGAAGTTCATCGGAAATATCGCCTGTAATGCAATTACTGGTTTGTGATAAAAACCTCAAAATCTGAAGTCGTGCCGGGTGAGCCAGCGCTTTAAAAAGTTCTGCTTTTTCAGCAAGTTCTTTGTCAAATAATTCAATTTTCGATTGTACCATTTCAATTTCAATTTGACGCAAATATACGTCACAATCGATTACAACGTATATATACATTATAATTTTTTCTGAAATTTTTATTTAGGGAAATTTCAAATCAATTTGAAATTCTTGGTTTTTTAGTTCCTCAATAAGCTAATGTTTATAAATTTGCAGCAACAATAAATCTCCGAGCCATATCACCTTCGATTCAAAATCTGGTGTTCTGGCCGAAGGGATAACCCGGAAACAGGTTGTCCTCCCGCATCCCGATAAAGTCGGGACAATTTGGAAAGGAGAAAGAGCTTATTCAAAACCCAGGTTTAATAAGTTTCATTCAACTTTCCTATGAATTTTAATTGAAATAAAAATATGGAAATTCTGTTTCTGGGGTTGGTATTTCTGATGGCCGTGTTATACTCTTCGGTCGGTCATGGCGGTGCCAGCGGTTATTTGGCATTAATGGCAATATTTAGTTTTTCACCTGAGTTTATGCGCCCTTCAGCATTAGTACTCAATATTTTTGTTTCGTCAATTGCACTTTTTTCGTTTTACAGAAACGGTCATTTACGAATTAATTTATTGTTTCCATTTATTATTACGTCAGTCCCATTTGCATTTTTGGGTGGCTTAATTACCGTCAATCCAAAAATATATAAAATTATTCTTGGCATTTTTCTGATTGTCGCCATTGCCCGAATGCTATATCGCCCAAAAAATCAGCACAATGAAATTCAATACGTTAATAAATACACAGCATATTTAATTGGTAGTCTTCTTGGTTTCCTAAGTGGTTTAATCGGAATTGGTGGCGGGATTATTCTCAGTCCAATTATAATTTTGTTGAAATGGGGAACCATGAAAGAAACTGCAGCCGTTTCTGCGGCATTTATTTTAGTGAACTCGATTTCAGGTTTGATAGGTCAATTTACCCAGGGAATTCAACTTGCACCGGAAATCGGATATATGCTGGCCGCTGCAATTACAGGAGGTGTAATTGGCTCATATATGGGCAGTTATAAAATCTCTGAAAAAGCTTTAAAATACTCCCTTTCGGTTGTTTTGACCTTTGCCAGTATTAAATTGTTGTTTTTATAACGATGGGAATAATTAAAAATAAATATGATTCTGTACCCCTAAATCCCCTAAATGGGATTTTAAGAACTCATAATGAACACGTTAAAAAGTTGGAGGTAAATAAGTTTTCAATTAAAATGCCCAATCTTTTGTTAATCTCAGGTAACGGCAGAAATGTTGGTAAAACCACGCTGGCATGCAAAATCATATCATTGTTTGCCACTAAAACAGGGGTAATGGGATTGAAAATTTCATCGCACAAACATTCGTTTAATAAAGATGATGTTTTGTATAAAAACGAAAAGATAATAATCCTCGACGAAAAGCAAAACAGCTTAAAAGACAGTTCGTTAATGCTTCAATCCGGCGCCAAAAGGGTTTATTTTGTAATGGTGAAACCTGAACATTTTAATGAATCAATTGACAAGATGATTGAATTATTACCCAACAGTTTAATTGTCTGTGAATCGGGCGGATTACACGAATTTATTTCTCCGGGATTGTTTTTGATGGTTAAACGAAAAGACGATGAAATTGTAAAAAAACATTTGTTGCAATACTCGCCTATCATTGTAAATAACGATGGAAAAAACTTTGATTTCGACATTAAAAACCTTGAATTCAAAAACCACCAAATCAAAATAAAAGAATGATTATGGGAAAATTTAATGACATAAAGGAAATAATAAATACCCTGCAACCCGATTTTAAAACTGAAGTAATTGAATTGCGGGATGCATTTAACCGGATACTTCAGGAAGATATTTCTGCTGATACTGATATGCCACCTTTTCACAAATCGGCAATGGACGGTTTTGCGTGCTATTTGGAAGATATTGGAAACAAACTCGAAGTATTGGAAGTAATTCACGCCGGAATGTTGCCTACTAAATTGCCGGGCAAAAACCAATGTTCAAAAATAATGACTGGCGCACCGGTTCCCGCTGGTTGCGATTGTGTTTTTAAGTTGGAAGAATCGGAAAAAATTGACAAAAACCATGTTCGGTGCACAAACCCCGGGACTCAAAAAAACATTTGCTACCAGGGTGAAGATTACAAAACGGGGGAACTCCTAATCAAAAAGGGAACAATTATCAATGTATCGCAAATGGCGGTATTGGCGGGTGTAGGTAAAGTAAAAATAAAAGTTTCTGCCCTGCCAAAAGTTTCGCTTATTGCAACCGGCAGCGAATTGGTTGAACCCCAGGAAAAACCTGAAAACGGTAAAATCCGCAACAGCAACGCCAGCCAGGTAATTTCGCAGCTACGAAAAATGAATATCGACGTGAATTATATTGGGCTTGCAAAAGACAATTACGAAAGCCTCACCCTACTTTTCAACAAAACTTTTGAAACGAATGATTATGTAATTTTTACAGGCGGGGCTTCAGTTGGCGATTTTGATTTTATTCCTGAAATACTGAAAAGACAGGGCTTCAATATTTTGTGGGACCGAACCGGAATTAAACCCGGAAACCCCATGACATTTTCGCAAAAGGAAAATAAATATTGTTTTGGATTATCAGGCAATCCAGTGTCATCGATGGTGCAATTCGAAATGATTGCCAAACCTACAATTTACAAGCTTTTGGGCGCCGATTTTCAACCATTCAGAATTAAAGCCCCCTTGTCGTTCGATTTTAAACAAAGAAATGCCGATCGCTTAATTTTAAAACCTGTAATTATTGATGAAAGTGGTTTGGTAAAAGCAATTCCTTTTAATGGATCGGCACATATAAACGCACTTGTTTTTGCCAACGCATTGATGGAAGTACAAGTTGGGCAAACCGAAATTATGAAAGGAGACTTGGTATATGTTAGACCGCTTTAACCGACAAATAAACTACCTCAGAATATCGGTTACCGACCGGTGCAATTTCCGCTGCACTTATTGTATGCCGGCGGAAGGTGTACCGCTAAAAAAACACGAAGATATTTTATCGTTTGATGAAGTTACTGAAATTGTAAAAGTTGGAACTCAGTTAGGTTTGAAAAAAATACGGTTAACAGGCGGCGAACCTTTGGTGCGGAAAGACTTACCAAAATTGGTTAAAATGATTGCAGAAATCGAAGGTATTGAAGATATCGGATTAACTACCAATGGCGTTTTTCTTTCGAAGTTGGCTGGACCATTGAAAGAAGCCGGGTTAAATCGTGTTAATATAAGTCTTGATACTTTGAATCCTGAAAAATTCAGAAAAATAACGAGAACTGGAAATGTTGACGATGTTTTAATGGGAATTGATGCAGCAATTCAGGCTGGATTGTTACCTGTAAAAATCAACTTCGTGCGAATTCCCGGAGAGAATGAAGAGGATGAAAAAGAAGTTCGTAATTATTGCGAAGCGAAGAATCTAAAGTTGCGTTTTATTCGTCAAATGAACCTGAAAACCGGGGATTTTTCGGTGGTTGAAGGAGGAATTGGCGGAAATTGCGAGATCTGCAACCGTTTGCGGTTAACAGCTGATGGATTTATCGTTCCCTGTTTGCATTCAGGACTTCGTTATAATGTTCGGGAATTGGGAATTACAGAGGCTTTTAGAAGGGCTGTGAACTTAAAACCTGAAAAAGGTTTGGGAACAGAATCACATGAATTTTCAAATATTGGAGGATAAAAAATGGGTAAATTATCACATATCAATAATGAAGGGAAAGCCAATATGGTTGATGTTGGCGGCAAACCCGACCAAACAAGAATAGCCTTAGCATCAGGTTTTATTCAACTGCAACCCGAAACGCTTAAATTAATCAACCAAAATCTGATTAAAAAAGGCGACGTTTTAACCATTTCCGAAATTGCCGGAATTCAAGCTGCCAAAGAAACTTCGCGGTTAATTCCATTATGCCACACTTTGATGCTCACAAAAGTTGAGGTAAAAACCACAGTAAAAGAAAATGGGGTTTTTGTGGAAAGTATGGTAAAATGCAAAGGTCAAACCGGTGTGGAAATGGAAGCATTGACAGCCGTTAACATTGCATT
>JBBQPP010000056.1:0-13412 GCA_038217255.1 Bacteroidales bacterium
AAGGAAACCAGAAAATCAATATCACTTTCAGACGAGAAATTGGTTGAATTTGCTGAGCCAAATACCCAAAGTTTATCAACACTCAATTTCTCACAAATTGTGTTTAATTCTTCAATCCTATTTTTTATCAGTTCATTCATATATAAAAAACCTGCTCTTTACAGGAGCAGGCTCATTTTGAAATATTTTAAAAAAATACCAATATGGCTATTAACTCCTGACTTACGTAAGAAGACCCCACCACGGAAGCCATATTGTATTTGTATTTTGAATCATTGTAATATTAATCTTCTGCAAATATGTACTTTTTTCTTAAAAAACAAAAGAAAGAAGGTTTTGTTTTTGGTTTTAGAAAGTTTAAACATGATAATTATTGAGCAAGTGTGAACCTGAAACTAACTCCAATATTTGTATTGGACGTAGGAAATGAAAGCGAAGTAAATGGTGTATTGATGATTTTATCGAAGAAAACACGCATCTGGAAACGGTCACTCAACATATAGTCGGCGTAGGTTTTTATGCTAAATGCACTTTGCCCTGCGGTAAGTTGATCTTTATCTTCATCTAACTGGCGAAGTAGTGTCAGGTTTTTCCGGTAAGAAAAATCAGCGCGGATATTCAGGTCATTAGAATAGGCCTGTTGTGATTTTTTGGTTTTAATAATCAAATCCATTTGTGTAAACCGGTAGCCCACACCAACTGTATATTCATTGCTCAGCGTTTCGGTAAGTTGACTGTTGGCAAAAGCCAGTTGCAGGCTTCGCGAACGTTTGATTTCACCTCTGGTCGTGAGATCGCTCATCCACATAATATCAACATTGATAAGCGGACTGAACGATTCCATGATACTTACCGAATTAAAGTCGTAGGCCGAGATAAAATTATCGGCAATATCGCGAATGTAGGTAAACCCGTCATTTTCCTGCTGGTACTTTAGGTTGGTTATAAACGAACCAACCGTATAACTTGAACGGTATGCATGGGTAAAATTCAGAGAGCGGATATATTTGTTTAATCCCGGAATTTTCGAAACCATACCTTCATAACGAATGCTCCAATTGGGCCTCATGTATTTGAGGGCGGGGAACATTCCGAGGGAAACTTTTCCGGGATCCTTATTTTGATAGGCAGCCAGAAATGCCGGGACAAGTACTTCCACAGAGTTCGGTCCATAACCATCCGGATAATTAGGGTAGTCTGGGTTTGGCGCTGTGGGATCATACCCAAAACCATTGTCTGCAGGGCGCTGAGATGCCAGTCTATGGGCAATTATTGTGCGGTTTGCTTTTAATTGCTCAAACGCATCCGATTTATAATTATCACCCTTCCCAAAAGATGAAAATGCAGTTCCCCACGTAATTGTTGACATACTGAAATTACCAGATTCGGTATAACTGTTTGCATTGAAATTTCCTGTTGAATAATCATAATTATAGAACTCGGTGGTATTCACAGCATAAGCACGGTCGGAAGTAACGTCAATCCTTAAATCGGGAAGCGGTTCGATGGTAGTCCTTAAACTTATTCGCTCGCTTTTTGTAAACAGGTAAGGTGTATTTAATGTTGAGTCATTTGTTATCCATCCGTTTGATGAAGCTTTCTTTGCAAAATCACGATCCTGCCACCCCATGAGGAAAGGAAATCCTGGTGCATAACTTGAAGGTGCATTGTAACCAAAACTGGGGTCGGGTGTGTAGTTTCCACCACCAAAAAATACCGGTTCGGGCAAGTAACCGGGCAAAACAGTGCCACCGTTTTTGTTATATGTAACCGAGAAATTCTGGACACCAATTAAAACACGGGTTGTAATGTCGAGTATATCTTTGAACAGGGTTTGATCGCCCGGTTTCCCCGAAACCGTCAGCATAGCTTGAGTAGCCGATTCCATCGGTGTAATTTCAATCACATTTGCATCAATATAATTTACTTTAACAGGAATCACTTTACCCTCGACCCCTGTAACAATAACCTTTATTTTCTTTGTATTGAGTTTATGCGTAATTTTTTGTGCCGTATTTGCTTCAAGTTTTATATTGTTGGTATAAGTTTGTTCTTTGGTTTTTGTTGGAGCTGCTTCTTTTTGCTGATTTTGTCTGTTACCTCCCTGTTGCTGGTTTAAACTTCCGCGTGCTCGTCCGGTCCTTTTGAATTTATTGTTAACTTCTTTAAAATAAGGCACTTTATTATATAAACTTGAAAATGTCATGTTTCCGTTTATCTGCCAGTTTTGAGAGTTTTGAATCCTGTTCCCCAGGTTAATCGTGTCGGCAGTAATTGGTCCGGCGAGCCAGTTGTATGTTCCCTGGTAACGAATTGTTGAAGATATAAAATTCAAAAATTTAATCTGGTTAAGCGGTACATTATACGATATGTTTACATTGTGGTCATATATTGTTGGCCGACCCAAATCGTAAAGGCTATTAAGAATAGAATCTTTTTTCCATTGATAATCTGCATCATTTTTATTAATTCTTCCCTCCGGTTCGTCAATCCGGTTGATTCCCCTTGATGAAAAATCGAGCTTTAATGCCCTTGTTAAATCATAGCGTAAATCAAAAAAGCGATTCCAAAGAAAATCTTTTTCATAGGTGGGTGGAAGTATAAAATTGGGGTTGGTTATATTCCGTGTTTTTGTTTCGTGGTAACGCCTGTATAAGTCGGTCCTGAATGAAATTTGCGTGGGCAGCGGATAAAAGTTAAAAGCACCAATCAATTTTAAAGGTCCTTTCTGCAATACCTTTACTTTGCTAAAGGGCTGTATCAGTTGCGGACGACTGCTAAAGTTGTATGAAAACATTGCGCGATGCTGCTTATCGCCGTTTACCTCTGTATTAATATCCCTTCTCGAAGTTTCGTTATATGAATAAGTAACTGCAAAATTTTGAGGGTCATACAAATGTGTTTTCTCCTTGTTGGTTTGGGGTTCAATTTTTACGTTTGTAAAGTTGATACTTTTGCGGGTTACCAAATCCTGCGACATAAATCGAATCGAATCTTTTTCATGCTGGCTGTCCGTATGTTTCAACGATTCTGAAAGTTCAATATCAGGTTTCAGCGGGTCGTATTTTGGGTTTTGTGCACTGCGTGAATATCCATAGTAAAAAGGCAATCTCACACCCGCTTTTTCCGGGAAGAAACGACCAAAATCAAGTGATGCTGCCACATCGAATTCATTGACATCTTCAAGCTGGCGGCTGTTTTTATTTTGATTGATGCTACCATAACCGGCGGTACTTGTGCGCCCGGCAAATGTAAAACTACCCAAATCGGCAAGGCGTGTCGATAAACGTGCGTTTGCAGCCCAACCACCCTTCTCGTCAGAATCGGACAACCGAAGTTCGTTTACCCAAACTTCAACACCTTTCGGACCGGTATTAAGTTGTCCCTTCTTATTCCGGATACCCATCATCATCACCTGCACATTGCCGAGATTTGGGCTACCTTTTATTTTGACTTTATTTCTGTTTTTATTCCAGCCCTGGTGAATCATCTCGTACACATCCTGGATTGAAACCGTTGATCCTGCCTGTCGCATTTCATCATCTCTCGCCAGTTTCGCATTGGTAAACAAATCCAACGGAACATCGATCCGGTTATCATCGGGCCACACAGCATAACGATCGCTTTCAATATCGCCATTGTAACGTCCGTAAGGCGTTAATTTCAGCGGCAATTCGTATTCGTAATAGTTAAAATTGTAGTCGGAACCCAAACGAATAAAAAAGTATAGTTCATCATCTTTTAAAGGATATTCTTCGATTTGCTCGGCATGAACTTCGAGTTTAAGTTGCTGGTACCTCCTGAAATCCATGTTTATCGATTTGTATGCAGCACGGGCATCTCCCTGTTCAAGCTCGCTTACTTTTAATACCATCGACTGTTCATTCAACTGCTGAAGCTGCGGGTTGGCAGGGTCGATTGTCCGCGAAATTCCAGGAGGCAAAATATAGTTAATAGGTTCGCGGCTACCGTTTTCTTCAATACTTACTGCTGAAACATTGAAATCGGCATTGGGCGAAATTACATCCGGATCGCCAATTTGACGCGTGTAAGTTCTCCAGTCGGCACGAACAAGATCGAGTTCGGCAAAACGCAAAAAAGTAGAATCCTGAAAACCACGCATGAACATACGCAAAAAGCGGATTGACTTAAAGTCGCTGATATTGCCAATTACTTTATCCGGATCGCGAATTGGCACTTTAAACTGGTACCAGTTAACTTCACCAACCTGGCCATTTTTAAGTTGAACCCGACCTTTTTTGATATCGGTTATAAAATTCTGCCCAAGCACCATATCCTTCTCCCGTATGCTGATTTTATACTGGTAGTAGCGCTCGTATTCGTTCAAGGTATTGTCACTGTTAATGTCTTCAACATCGGGAATTGTTGATGCCGAAGTTGGATAGCTTTCAGGCGACATCTCGGTAGTCGGCGAGTTTTTATCAGGGCCATTGAATTTTTTGTACCGCTGCAAAATATCGAGCCTTTGCTGGTCGTAATCGGATCCCCTGTAATAATGGTAGTTATCATTAGCCGGGTCAATGGATAATTTGTTAAATACCTCCGGAGTTACTTTTGAACTCAATTCTTTCAAATAATTGTCAAAATAGGTTTTTTCATCGCTATCATTCAATCCATCGAAACCAATATCCTGATAAATTCTTGAACTTGGGTTATTATCAAAAGCATTCACAAGTGATTGTAATTTTGAAACCCGCCCCCAAACGGTTGAATCTACATCCTTTAATGTTCCGTCAATCGGCAGCCCGTTTTCGAACGCCTTTCGCGAATCTTTTAAAACATCTTCCGAAATATCTCCAAGGTTGAAATAAAGATCACCGCCCTGATGAACTCCCATTGTATCGTAAACAAAAGGATCCATCAACCAGAACTCGATGTGTTCGATATTCGAAGTTTCAAAATCACTCGTTTCGATTTTGCGCATGATACCACCCCACCGAGTTTCGGGCGCTTTTAAAGTTCCATCGGGATTAACACCTGCTGCCAAAGAACTTGTTCCATTGTCAAAGTTATACTGGCCGCGATCTTTTGGATAGAAAGCAAGGTCGAAAACCGGAATATTGGTCGGCTGCCCCGGTGGCGATTCTTTAGCAGGAAAAATCTCTTTTTCAAAAACCTCGCGCATGAAATGGTTCGATTGCATCTCAAGGTCGTTTTTGATATAATCGGGTGTTAAGGTGTTATTTCTCAGGAACAACGGGTCGATGGTGTACCAGGCAAGGTTTGCCCGGTTCATACCGTAATCCAGTTGATTCGTCAATCCTCCTTCAGGAAATAAATCGGATTGGAACTGTGGCGTACTTGCCAAAACCCAGGCTTGGCGTGCCTTTAGCGAAATTGAAGTTTTTGTGCCTTCAAAATCATCGACATACACTGTTCCGGCTTCGCTGATTTGTTTTGATGATCCCGGTATCAACTGGGCAATTTCAGCTTCAAGATTAATCGTGGAAGGTGTATTTGTTGAATAAAACGGGAGTGCATCAACGGCTTTGGTCAGCAACATACTTTCGGTTGAATAACGTGCATCCATTCCGACTACCATATTCGAAATTGGGTCGCTCCCGTAATTAACTTTTTCTGTCAGCGGCCTTTCGTAAGCGTATAAAAAAGTTCCTCCAATATTCAGTTTATCCGAGAATGCATAATTTGCATAAGCTCCCATAAGCGTTTTACGCTGCATGCTAAACATATCTTCACTTTCAGTTGAAACCGAAATTGGGGTTCCTGCCTCAAGCAAAGCCTGGTTTATCACTTTTACTCTTCCCAAAGTGTAATCAACTGTATAATCAACGTTTTCAACAAGTTCGCGACCGGCAGCCGTTACTTTTACCGAACCTTGTGTAAGGTTGAGCGTATTCAGCATGATTTCGGAACTTGATGAACCTTTGTATGTCCCGATAAGCCTGAATTTATTATGTTCGGCATCCTGCTGTGCATAAGTCCGGGTTGAATCATACAGGGATTGGAACGTATATTTTTCTATAAGAACCGGATCCTGAAGCGAATCTGCAAGATGTTTTCCAAAAGGTTCGAGAACCGGAAAAATGATCCTTCCGTTGCGCGATTGCACAGTTATCCCCTCAACAAAATCGAAAACCCCATCTTTATATGGGTCCAACTGTTTGTTCAGTTTGTCGAGGTTCATTACTTCGAGAAGTATGTGTCCGTTGATCCTGCCTTCCGGAATGTAGTTAATGTTGGTACCTGTTGAATCGTTTTGATAAACAATATTCATTATAAAATCTTCGCTTGTCAACTGGTTCGCGTTGAGATTATAAATATTTTTCATCATCAACTTCCAGGTTGGCAGTTTTGGCGAAAGGTTGGTGCCTTTTAAAAGTTTTAAAATCAAAGTTTTTGGAGTAGCCACACCATCTGTTGAAAACTCACCTACCTGATAAGATACTCCGTTTGAGGTGTAATTGAAAGCCACAGCCAGCACTTCATCGGTATTCAATCCCGAGTTGAGCGAAATATAACCGAGTTTTTCGTTTATTGTATATTCTGATGGGTTCAGTTTCCGCGCCTGTTCGATTTTTTCGAAATCGCGGCCACCAATAAATGCTGTTCCAAACTGAGACATTACCGAAGTAATATTTTCAACATATCTAATGTCGCTGTAAGTATTTGCCATTTCATAATACAGCCCGTTTGCGTCGTTAAACGGATAAATGTTTTGCGGGTAAGGTAATCCAACTGTTTCCTGGAATTGCGGAATTTGGTTGTAAACATTAGGATTGTGTTCACCCAAATCCTGCAAAGCAATCAAGTTGCGTGCTTCGGTAAAATTGCTTGATTTATTTGTTACCCAAATTTCAATTTTATTGATGCTTATGGGTGTTAGCGGAACGGCAGTGTTACGGAGCCATTTGTCGTAATTTTCGCGAAAATAATGAGATAAAAAGAAGTGGCGGTTTGCGTCATAATTTTCAGCCGAAATTTCAAAATTGGTAATTTGCGCCCCTCCTTCCGTTTCAACGGTTTGCGATTCGCCTTTCTGTTGCGAGAAAATGGTTGTCAACGAAAGTTTGCCAAACTGCATTTCAGCCTTTACCCCAAACAGGTTTGATGCACCGGTAATCAGTGAACCGTTCAGTGGAAGTGAAACATTACCGGCCTCCACTTTTTTAAGTATCTCGTCTTCTTCGCCAGTGTATTCAAGGTTCATTTTGTTCTCGTAATCGAAAGAGGCTTCGGTGTTGTAATTTACCCGCATGTTCATTTTTGTACCGATTTGCCCCGTAACATTCATTTGAATTTTTTCGTCGAAATCGAATGTCGGTACTTTGCGCAAACGCTCAGGAATTGCAGGGTTTTCAGTGGCATTCATTTGATAGCCGAAAATTACTTCGACATATCCCTGCGGAACAATATTTACTGTATTTCCTCCAAAAATCCGGTTAAATGATTCCCCGCCAATTGTCAACTCCGGGATCAATGACCGTTTCTGGTCTTCGGCCTGGATTTGCGAGCGCTGTTTCCAGTAACTTTTTATCGATCTGTCAAAATCATAATCGATATAATCATCCAGTGACATGGTTTGCGGAAGCCTGTAGTTGAGTGTGCCCACTTTTTCGTAAAACACATACTGACCTGTAATTGGGTCGTATTCAACTTCGTATTTAATGTTGCTGGGCTGGTTCAGGAAAAGTTTTAACGAATCCGTTTTTGTTGATCCAAAAGCAGGTTGATCTTTAAATGGAAAAGGAAGCGGCCCAGTAGTATCCATTTCAACTGTATCCTGTACCTGGACATTCATAACGAACAAATTTTCCACACTATTTACAGCATCGCCAGGTTTGGCAAGGAGCAATAAAAATGTAAAAAATAGAAAGTAGTGTATTTTGTGCAAATTTTGGCCTAGTTCCATTCCCGTTTATAACCTTTTTAACGCTTGTTTAATCACGCCTTCAACGGTCGATTGTGGTTGCTCCTGAAGTATCTTTGATACAACTTTCTCTGCGTCCCTTTTTACGAATCCGAGCATGACTAATGCTGATAACGATTCATTTAGAATAGTATTGTTTGGCGAAAGGAAAATTTGGTCGGTTTCGTACAATTTTCCGAGTTTATCTTTTAAATCGATTATAATGCGCTGGGCAGTTTTTATACCGATTCCTTTTACAGCTTTTAGCACGGCAACATTTTCGGTTGTAACGGCAACGGCAATTTCATCGGGCGACAATGACGAAAGCATCATGATTGCCGTACTTGAACCAACTCCATTCACAGAAATCAAATTTCTGAAAAGGTCGCGTTCGCTTTTGTCGGCAAAACCATATAAAACATGCGCATCATCGCGAATTACCTGGTGCAAATAAATCAACCCCTCTTTTTTATTGTTGAATTTGCTATAGGTATTTAATGAAATATTGATAAAATAGCCAACACCACCAGCTTCAAAAATAATGTGCGCCGGATTTCTTTCGACAATAATCCCCCGGATAAACTCGTACATTTTTTTACTTTTTAATTGTGATCATCATCCTCTTCAAAGTTCACACTTTCATCCACCTGGTTTGCATTGACATTGTATGTTTTAAGTGGGTTTTTGCTTATTTCTTCATGGATAATGCGGTTCTTAAAAATATCGACTGCCAAAAACATAGCTTGACGGAATGACACCGGCGAAGCTTTGTCTTCCCCTGCAATCGAATAAGCAGTACCGTGGGCCGGCGAAGTGCGGATGATCGGCAAACCCGCAGTATAATTCACGCCATGTTCAAATGATGCCATCTTGAAAGGGATCAAACCCTGATCGTGGTACATAGCAAGTATTGCATCGAATTTCCGGTAATCTTCGGATCCGAAAAATCCATCAGCCGGGTAAGGTCCCAAAGCAATAATCCCTTCTTTTTTTGCCTGAAGAATAGCGGGGAGTATTATGTCGATTTCTTCGTTTCCGAGCAAACCGTTGTCGCCAGCGTGTGGATTCAATCCAAAAACTGCAATACGTGGTTTTGTGATCGAAAAATCCTGTTGCAATGAGAGTGAAATTATCCTGAGTTTTGAAAGGATTGCTTCTTTGGTTATGTTTTTCGCAACTTCGGAAAGTGGCATGTGCGTGGTAACAACGCCCATTTTCATGGTTTCGCTAACCATTAACATTACATAGTTATTTGTCTTAAACCGCTGTGCCAAATATTCGGTGTGGCCCGGAAAACTGAAATGTTCGCTTTGAATATTGTCTTTGTTGATTGGGGCGGTCACCACAACGTCGATCAACCCTTGTTCCAAATCAATGCAAGCCGCATCAAGTGCGTTAAACGAAGATTCCCCTGCTTCCCGTGTGGATTTTCCGAGTTCAACCCGCACATTGTCATCGATGCAGTTAATAATGTTAATCCGTTTTGAATGTGCCTCGTTTGCATGTCGGATATGGTTGAAACTTAAATTGTCAATATTTAGTGCTTTGCGGTGGTAGGCAGCAACTTTTGGAGAGCCGTAAATAATTGGTGTGCACAATTCTATCATGTGTGGCTCCATCAATGTTTTAATAATTACTTCGTAGCCAATCCCATTTATATCGCCCTGTGTAATACCTACCCTGATTGTATCTTGATTTCCCATTTTGTTCAGTTTCTTTTTGATCGAAATTCTTTTTAAAGAGCCGCAAAGTTAATTTTTTAATTGATTTTTTTCAAAAAGTTATACAGCAACCGGGTGCCAAAACCAGTGCCGCCAACTGGGAGATAACTGTCTTTTTCATCGAGGAACGGTGTTCCGGCGGTATCGAGATGCATCCAGTTGTAGTCCGTAAAATGTTCGAGAAATTTACCTGCGATTGTGGATTGTGCTTCACGGTTGCCGAGGTTGTTCAAATCGGCAATCGGCGATTTTAAAGGCAGTGCGTACTCTTCCCAAAGCGGAACTTCTATCAATCGTTCGTAAGTTTCATTCCCTGTGTCTTTTAAAATTTGAAGGTAAGCTTTTGTGTTGCCCATCACAACCGAAGCATATTTTCCCGCAACAATGTCTGCCGCACCGGTTAAAGTTGCAATATCAATAACAAGTTCAGGAGCATATTTTTTGGCGTAACTCAAAGCATCTGCCAAAATCAGGCGTCCTTCGGCATCGGTATTTTTAATTTCAACGGTTGTCCCGTCAAACATTGTAATTACATCGCCCGGCACATAGGCATTTCCATCGGGGCGGTTGTCGGTTGCCGGAACAAGTCCGATTACATGTACAGCAACTTTGTTTTTTGCCAGCGCATAAATTGTTGCTGCCACAACTGCTGCGCCTGCCATGTCACATTTCATGAAATCCATTGATTTTGGCGTAGGTTTTAAACTCAAACCTCCTGTGTCGAAAACAACCCCTTTTCCAACCAAAATGACGGGTTTTTTATTTTTTGCATTTTTCGGTTTCCATTCTAAAATTGTGAAAGTTGGTGGATCGATGCTGCCTTTGTTAACAGCCAGCAAACCACCCATTTTCAGTGCTTCGATTTTCTGTTTATGGAAAACTTCAACTGCAAAACCAGCTTCTTCGCCCATTTTTTCAATTTCTTTTGAAAATTGAATAGCTGTTAAATATGAAAGTGGTTCGTTCACCAAGTTTCGGGCATAAAAAACTGATTGCGTTAAGTTTATAATTTCCTTAATCTGAATATCAGTGATTTTACCTTTTGCAATGAAGATATTTTTCAGACGATAATTGTCTTTTTCCTTTTTGTATTTGTCAAACGAATAACACGACAAAAGCAATCCTTCAATAAATGCCAAACCTAATTTCAACTTGCTGAAATCCGAAATTTGAACAGATTCGATTTTATCCTCTTTCAAAATATCAAACAGTTTTGAACCGGCTTTGCGAGCCCCTTCAACTTCGATATGGTTTTCCTTTTCATTTTTTGGTTTAAAAAAGAAATGTATCAAGGGGTACTTGTTTACAACACAATCGTTGTTCTTTTTTAATTTCAGGGCTACGTAGTTTTTTTCCTCATCAGAAAAACCTGAAAACGAAAATTGATTGACATTATCAATTATTACTGCTGTTGAAGTATTCTTTTGCAGTTCTACTATTTGCGAAATTTTTGGAATCATGACTTTAAATTTTTGGCTAAATTAATACATTAATATAAACGGCTCAATTTCTTTCATTCAGGATGAATATTGAAAAACCAAATGACAAAAAACAAATAAATACCAATTTTACAAAAATTCAAATTTCAAAGAATTTTGGGAATTGTAATTTGCCTTTCAATTTTTCACTGCGGAAAGTTGTATTTCCTGGAGATGTAACTGATAACATTTTCCATTTGCAGTACCTCAAAACCATGAACTAAATATGCCATCAAAAACCTGTAAACTTCAACGTTTGATTTTATGTTCGGCACAATCATATCAAGCGCGTCAATATATTCAGCTTCGCGCTGTTTCTGCGTGAAATCGTATTGATTATAACTAACCAGGTATTTAAAAATGTTATCGGTGTAAACGGATGAATTGATAAGCAAAGGATCGGTAAAATCAACCGTTTTAAAAAACTCGTTTTTATATGCTTGTTTGCGCTCGGCAGGAGTTAAATAGCCGTCGAGAAGCGGTTCGCGCAGATTTTTAATCATAAGCGAAGCAAACAAACCCCGGTTTTCGTCAAGGGTTTTTGAAATAAACATATCACGTTCCATTTGAAGTTGGTTGAATTCGTTGGCTTTGGCTATCACCTTAGCGGTGTCGTCTTTCAACCAGTAATTGTTAATTTCATTTGCCAGCAGTTCAATATTTTGCTGGATTACTTTGTCTTTTGCTAAAAAACCAAACCAAGCTGTATTTTCTTTTGACTTGATTATCCTCAAATTATCAATCGGCGCATTAAAATCGGTGTCAAAAACAAGGTTTTCGTTATCGAAAATAAAATCAAAAACTTGCTGTGGTTCGTTTAATATTTTTCCAGCCGTGGTTGTACCCAAATTAATGCGATAAACGCCGGGGTGTGCATTTTCGGGGAATGTGAATTTTATTTTGCCAAAAGATTGTTTGAGTGAGGTACTGTCGATTGTGATAAAATCATCGCCTTTTACTGAACCGAAAACGATTGTATTATCCGGTTGGTTTTTTAATTGTACCTCAACGGTGAAAGTTTGGGCAAAACTATTTTCCCCAAAAAATGATAACAAGCTAAAAGTCAACAGGTAAAAGAATATATATTTCAATTTCATATCGTATTAAATGATTGTTTTTGTAATTGTTAAAGGTAATATTTTTGCTGATTTTAAGGCAACTCCATGTTTTTTCGCACCCAATTTCCAGATTAAAAAATGCACGAACTGTCGAATATTAAGCTGTTGAAGGTATTTTGAATATTTTTTTGAAAAAATTTTTTCTTTTAGGAAAAGCTGCTATTTTTGCAACGCTTTTGAGAAAAGCAAACGTTCAAAAAAACAAATATTCCCTAGTAGCTCAGTTGGTTAGAGCGGCGGACTGTTAATCCGTAGGTCGTAGGTTCAAGTCCTACCTGGGGAGCTTCATAATCAAATAACTTGTTGATAATCAGTGAGTTATTTTTGTTTTAAGAGGGTTTGAAAGAGAGAATAAGGGATTGATTATCCCAAAATGAATCTTTTTAAACCATAAATTTCTATTTATGGAGATTTCAATCCTTACAATCAGACGAAGTCTTTACTTTGACAATGCCACACTACCCAAATTAATTTCGTTGACTTTATTTCAAAAATAATTAGCTCGGATTAATTTTTAAAAAGCGATTGGCACACCCGTTAATTTACTGACCACAAAATTGAGCCGCGCTGGATAAGGGCTAGGGCGTCCTTTGACTACACTCAGGATGATCGTTGAGAAAAGAAGGGCGTTTATACACCCTTGACTATTCCGGCGGGCGATCAATAACTTTGCAGGAAATTAGTGGAGTGTGGATCTTCCGGAGATACAGGACGCTGTTTGGATTTTGACGACAAAAAAAAGCATAATAACAAACGAAAACAGGCAAAGGTGTTTGTTTACCTTTGCCTGTTTCAGATGGCGATTAATAACCTTGGCTAAATGTAAATGGAGTAATTTTTTTGAGATATATTACGAACCAGCCTGGTACTTTTTAAAATTCTCCGCCTGCTCAAAAATCTCTTTGTAAACTTCGTCACGATCCACCGGTGGATAATCGTTTTCAGCCAGGAGAATGATTAAATCTACTTTTAATTCCGCTTTTATATCCGATCGTTTGCTCCAATCGGTGTATTTGGCTTTATCATCCACAACGGTTTTTACTTCTTTGGCCAAAAGAATGAGTTTATCTTCTGGGTATTCAAAATCGTATTTGTGTGCCAAAGCTTTCAAAATGTCGTAAAAAGCTTTTTCTTCAAAATCGATTCCCATTTCATTAAACGACTCTTTTTCTTTTTTCAGGGCGTAATACAAATCGATAATTTCATC